>DATNKN010000381.1:0-2901 GCA_035603375.1 Solirubrobacteraceae bacterium | reverse complement strand
GGGCGTGTACAGCACAGGGCAGCTTGGCTCCGTCTCCTCGATCTGCTCGCGGTTGCGCTCGTCCGCCACGATCAGCGCCGGGCACGCCACCTCCAGTCGCAATCGCAGGTCCTTGGCGCGCAGCTGCTCGGTGCAGGGCAGCACCACTGCGCCGAGCTGGAAGCACGCCATCATCGTGAATACCCATTCCGGCCGGTTGCCGATCAGCGTCATCGCGACGTCGCCGCGGCCCACGCCGCGCTGTGCGAGTGTCGCCGCCATTGCCCTACTGGCGCCGTCCACCTCGCGGAATGTCCACACGCGTCTGGTGCCGTCGCGGGCCAACTCCACGAGTGCGAGTCGCTCGGGTGGCTGGGCTTGTAGGAGATCTCTGGCGAAGTTCATGCGGTCGCAGTCTGCCAGGCCGGCTTGCCCAGGTATCCTGCGTGCACACGACACGAATGCCGATTCCGACCTTGGAGCGTCCTCAGCAATGGCCGTAGCCGCCCCCTTTACCGAGAAGACCGACGAGCAGAAGGCCATCACCGAGATGGTGCATCAGTTCGCCGACGAGCAAATCCTGCCCAACGCCGAGCATTACGACGGCGAGGACCTGTACCCCGAGCCGATCGTCGAGCAGATGAAGGAGCTTGGCCTGTTCGGGGTCACGATCCCCGAGGAGTACGGCGGCATGGGCCTCGACCTCACGACCTACTCGATGATCGTCGAGGAGCTATCGCGCGGCTGGATCTCGATCTCGGGTGTCATCAATACCCACTTCATCGGCTCCTACCTCTTGATGAAGTTCGGCAGCGAGGAGCAAAAGCAGAAGTACCTGCCGCGCATGGCCACCGGCGAGATCCGCGCCGCCTTCTCCCTGTCCGAGCCCGAGCTTGGCAGTGACGTGCAGGCGATCAAGACCTCCGCCAAGAAGACCCCCGAGGGCGACTACGAGATCAACGGGCAGAAGATGTGGGTCACCAATGGCCTGATGTCCTCGCTCGTGTTCGTGCTCGTCAAGACCGACCCCGACGTCCAGCCGCGCCACAAAGGCTTCACCTGCTTCATCGCCGAGAAGGAGGGGGGCGTCTCTGAGAACACGGGCCCCTACGCCGGGCTCAACGTGCCCCCGAAGATCAAAAAGCTCGGCTACAAGGGCGTCGAGTCCACCGAGCTGGTGTTCGACGGCTACAAGTGTCCCGCGGAGAACGTGCTCGGCGGCGAGGACGCCGGGCTCAACAAGGGCTTCGTACAGATGATGGACGCGCTTGAGGTCGGTCGCGTCAACGTCGCCGCGCGCGGCGTCGGCATCGCCCAGCGCGCGCTGGAGCTGGCCCTCCGCTACTCCCAGGAGCGCAAGACCTTCGGCAAGCCGATCGCTGAGCACCAGGCAATCCAGTTCAAGCTCGCCGACATGGCCACCCAGGTCGACGCCGCGCGGTTGCTCACACTGCGCGCCGCGCGCCTGAAGGACGCGGGTGTTCGCTCTGATCTGGAGGCCGGCATGGCCAAGCTGTTCGCCTCGGAGGCCGGCCGCTTCTGCGTGGAGGAATGCTTCCGCATCCACGGCGGCTACGGCTACTCCAAGGAGTATGAGATCGAGCGCCTCTACCGCGACGCGCCACTGCTGTTGATCGGCGAGGGCACTTCGGAGATCCAGCGCATGGTGATCGGCAAGAAGCTTCTTCAGCGACACAAGATTTGAGGTCTATGTCCGTGCGACGGGAATCAAAGGGAGGCAGCTGATGAGCGGCGACGCAAAGACGCTGATCGAGACCGCCGCGCGGCGCTTCGTGGAGGAAGTCCCCGCCTTGGCGCCGATGAAGCTGGTCGTCGGCATCGAGCTGCACGGGCGCGGCGACGTCCAGCACTTCCGCCTGCAGATGCCCGAGGCGCAGGTCACCAAGGGTCCCGCCGACGACGCGCGCATCAACGTCGAAATGCGCCGCGAGTTCTTCAACGTCATGGCCGCCGAGGGCAAGGTCCCCGACTGGATCGAGGCCTTCACCTACGGCAAGGCCAAGGCCACCGGACCCACGCAGTTCCTCAAGCTGATCTCAACCGTCGTGGACAAGCACCAAGAACGCGAGCGACTGAAGTCCGCCCGCAAGCACGCCTGAAGACCCAGGGGACGTCTACTAGTAGGGGACGTCTACTAGTGGTACGCCAGGATTTGCTGGGCCAAAAAGGCCAGCGAGGCGACCATACAGACGCACATCACGATCAGCGAGAAGTTTTCGCTCACAGTGTCCATACCATAGCGCCAGCGGCCCCTGGAGGTGCAAACGGGGGCGGTTGGTGGGGTGTGAAACGGGGGTAGCTGGTGGGGTGTGAATACACTCTTTTAAAAGGTGCGCGATAGTAGCTATACATTGTAGTTACTATAGTAGTCTTCAAAAGAGTGTATATATCTGCTGCTCGAGCTTGTGCGATTTGTTACCCCAAGCTTGTGGGATTGGCGCATGCTCTGCTTAGGGTACGCGGTACGTCGCCGAGCTGCCGAGTACGTTGCCGCTTGCGTCGAGTGCACGCGTCTGCAAGTACGGGGCGGTGGTCGTGACCGTCGCCTGCGTTTGAAAGCCGCTCCTGGGCACTGTGGCGAGCGGTGTCAGTGCGGTCGGGGAGGCGCCGGCGAGCACTTGCCAAGACGCCACTTCGGTCGCGCCGTTCCAGCTCGTCAGCACGACAGTACTCGACCCGCTCCGTTTCGCCACGATTGCCGGCGCGCTGCTCGGGCTCCCGCTCCACGGCGAGAGGTACGTGCGGAAGTCCTGCACGTTGGGGCCGAGCGTGCCGTCGAGCAGCACTTCTCCGGCAGCGTTGTACTCGGTGAAGTTGGGCAGGTTGCCATACCCCATCAGCCAGTTGCCTTCGGGCAGGCTCAGCATGTTGCCCTGTGCGGGGGCCAGCAGCGTCTTCGTC
>DATNKN010000363.1:0-2629 GCA_035603375.1 Solirubrobacteraceae bacterium | reverse complement strand
GAGCGCGGGGGAGACCTGCTCGGCGCATTCGCCCCCCACGCCCGCTGGGCCTCCTCGGCCACGCACGCGGTGCTGCCCCTGCTCGCGACCGACGCGGGCGTGCGCGCTCAGGTGCAAACCGGGGTCGATGCCCACCGCGCGCGCTTTGGCGAGCACTGGGACGGCGGCTTCTGGCTGCCGGAGTGCGCCCACGCGCCGCACCTTGAGCCGCTGCTCGAGGATGCCGGCGTGCGCGCCACGTGCGTGGAGCTGACCAACCGCTACGGGCTCGGCGCAAGCGAGCACCTGCGACCGCTCGTGGGCGAGTCGGGCGTCGTGCTCGTGCCGATCGACCGTGTCACGATCGCGCGCGTGTGGAGCGAGCAGGGCTACCCCTCGCATGGGCGCTACCGCGATTACCACCATCACACGATCCACCACCACAAACCGTGGGCCAACGACGGCGAGGAGTACGACCACGAGCTGGCGCTCGGCCTCGCCCGCGAGCACGCAAGGGAATTCGTGGCCGCCACGGTCGAGCGCTTGCGCCTGGCGGGCGAAGGGCAGCCCGCGGGGCGCGGGGCGCCGGGCGCGGGCGAGTCTCTGCCAGGCGGTGGGCTGGTCGTGTGTGCGCTCGACACCGAGCTGCTCGGCCACTGGTGGTATGAGGGCGTGGAGTGGCTCAGAGCCGTCGTACGGGAGTGCGCCGAGCAAGGCTTGGCGCTGGTGCGCCTTGACGAGGCTCAGGCATTGCGCGACCCAGCGCCGCTCGAGGAGCAGGAGTGGGAGCCGAGCACCTGGGGCAAAGAGGGCGATCTCTCCACATGGTCTGGTCCGCAAGTGGCCGACATGGCATTTGCGACCCGCGCCGCCGAGCTACAGGCGCTGGCCGCCGGCGAGCAAGCGGGCGCTGCCGCGCTACGCGAGCTGCTCGCGTTGCAGGCCTCCGACTGGGCGTTCATGGTTTCTCGCGAGCTGGCCGCTCCGTACGCGCGGGAGCGCTTCGCCAACCACTGTGTCGAGTTCGAGCAAGCGCTTGCGGCTGGCCACGACGCGGACGCCGGCGCTCTGCGCAACCTGGCCGCGCACGCCGATCCGCTCGCGCTGCTCGCGCCGTGAGAGGGAACCTCAAGCCTGCGTGGGTAGGGCGGAGCTTCTCGATGGTGTAACGCTTCGCGTGCACTCGGCCATATAGGAATTATGGAGAGGCGATTGCGATTCGAGCTTCTGTCTGACAAGGGCGCTTGCCCGGCTTAGCGACGGCGATCGCGAACTGTTGTTGCTGATCGCCTGGGATGGCCTCTCGCCGGCCGAGGCCGCGAGCGCACTGGGCCTCAAGCCGGGCACCGTGCGTGTGCGCCTGTTGCGTGCACGGCGGCGCCTGACTCAGGCGCTCTCACGCGAGCGAACCGATCCCACAACCTGCTCGTCCCTACCGATGGAGGCATCCTCATGACCGTTGACGCGATGGCCCGCCTCGCGGCGGCCAACCCCGTGATTGACCCCCCGGCAGTCGAGTCGCCCGAGCGGTTGCGTCGCCTGATCGAAGACGACGCTCCCGCGCTCGGCCTCGGCGAGCTGCCTGGTGGACGTTCGCCGATCGGCAAGCGCTCACGGTTGCGTCGTCGCGCGCTCATCGCTGTGCCCCTGTGCGTTGTCGCGAGCGTGGTCGGCGTGGTGCTGTCCTCCGGCTCCTCCGGGCCCGGGGTGAATGTTGCGGCGGCAGCCTATGCGGCGACCACGCCTCGAACGGGCGTCATGGAAGCTGTATTCCTGGCCCGCATATTCAGGGGTTGGCAGGCTGGTGGCACGTTGCGTCAGCGCGAATGGAGTGACGCGGCAGCGCGACTGCGACGTGAGCAGAACACCACGACCACCCAGCACGGCGACACTCACGAGGCTCATGTGCTGGAAATGGTGTTTGCGCCCGGGCGTTGGGAAACCTGGAGCAGTGGACCCGAAGCGAACATCGTCACCCACACGAGCGTCCGTACATTGATACTCGGGTTTAACCTGGCGTTCGGTGGGATCTCCCTAGACGGCATGCAGGGCATCAGGCTCTACCGTGAGCTATACCGCGAAGGCGTGATCAGACTCGTCGGGCGCGAGCGCTACAAGGGTCGTTCTCTGTGGAAGCTCGAAAGTCCCTCCGTCGGTTACGCAAACGCCAACGGCCGACGGTTCGCCGTTCGGCCCCGCGTGGGCCTGGTTGTGCTCGTCGACCCAAAGACGTTCCTGCCGATCGTCGAGCGTCAGCTCGACATCGCCGCTCCCGGCCATCCCGTCGTGGTCGAAAGCGATCTGCTCAGCTACAGGCGCGTGCCGGCGGGCGAAGCCGCTGCCAAGCTGTTGTTCGACCTTGCCGCGCAGCATCCAGGCTCGCGCGTCGTCACACAGCCCTCCCTGGGACTTCCTCGGCTGGTTCACGAGCAGAAGCGCAAGTCCTTGCCGAAGGAGAGGAAGCTGCCCGAGCACCGGTAGATCCGTGCCTGTAAGCAGCACCGCTGTCTCCATGTGGCTCGTTCGGGTCCTCACTGCGCAGCATCCGCTACGGCGCGCTCGCTGAGATACCTACGGAGCCTTTCAGGGCTCTGCCGATGCGGTGGTTTGGTCAAGGGGGGTTGACAAGAGTTAGGTTCTCGTGTATAAC
>DATNKN010000350.1:0-12544 GCA_035603375.1 Solirubrobacteraceae bacterium | reverse complement strand
CCCGTCGGCGTGGATCGTGAGCGACAGGGTCGTCCACACCAGCGGAGCCTGCCATTGCACAAACGGCTTGCGCCTCACCCGACGCGGCGCCGGCACGCCCGTGCGACCACCGGTGGTCTGCACGAAACGCACATAGTCCCTGCCCTTCTCGGGCTTCTTCTGAATGATCGGCAGGCCCACCGCTTCGAATGTCCTCGCCACCGGGCCGACCTTGACGGTGGTGCTGCCCATCATCCCGCCGCCGCTGTAGCCAAAGTCGGAGATCTTGCCCTTCTCGTCGGTCTGCACCCACGCGTCGAGCACGTTGGCAAAGCGAAAACGGTCGGCGTCGCGCAGCGCCTCCAGATCCTCGATCCGCTCCGGTGGCGGCGGATCGTAATGTGCCATGCCCGCGTCGAAGGGGATGCGCATACTCCCCTCGACCGCCTCGGAGGGGATCCACGACAGCGAAGTGATTTTGCTCTGATGGCGCATACCGCTACAGATCGCGCGGGAGGTTAGCATCGAGGCGAGGCGGCAAGGCGTGGCCAGTGTCAGCCGGGAGCTTGGCGTCGGTCACGATCGTCCATACGGCGAGCTTTGCCTCTCGCCCGCGGATCTCCACCTCGCCGAACGGCTCGAGGTCCTCGGGCGCGTTGCGCATCCGCTCCCGCGTGGTCTGCGAGACGAACAGCATCGTTCCGCTGCCCTTGGTCATGCTCTCAAGGCGCGAGGCCGTGTTGGTCGTATCGCCGATCGCGGTGTACTCGACGCGTTGCTCCGATCCGACATTGCCGGCCATCACGGTGCCGCTGTTGAGCCCCACGCCCATCGCAAACGAATGGTCGTGGCCCTGCTCCTTCAGCCACGCGTTGAAGTGCTCAAGACGAGGCCCCAGCATCTCGCGCGCCGCGATCAGCGCGCGATCGGCGTGGTCCTCCTGCTCCAGCGGTGCGCCAAACACGGCCATGATGCCATCGCCCATGTATGCGATGAGGGTGCCCCCCGCGGCCAAAATCGCCTCGGTCATCTCATTCAGGTAGTAGTTGACAACTTCGATCACGCGCCCCGCCGGCTGGGTCTCGGAGAAGCTGGTGAAGCCCCTGAGGTCGGAAAACAGCACCGTGCAATCACGTTCCACGCCGCCGAGGCGCAGGTTCTCGTCCGTGCTCGCTAGCACCTGATCGACCACGTCGGCAGGCACGAACCGCGAGAAGATCGAGCGCACGCGTTCGCGCTCCACCGTCTCGCTCAGATACAGAATCGCGAGTGTCCCCACGGTGCCAATCGCGAGTGCCAGCAGGGGGTACACGTAGCTTGCGATCAGGCCGCTGTCGAACGCGACCTGCACCGCGATCGTAAAGACGATCGCTAGTGCGAGCGAGGAGAGCATCGCGCGGCGCGGGCGCAGCTGCAGGCTGCCCAGTGGCACCACCGCGCCGAGGATCGCTATCAGGAGGATGTTCAGCCAACCCGGGGCATCTTTGAGGGGGATGCCCTGCAGCAATGTTGCGGTGGCGTTCGCCCAGATTTCCGGGCCGGACATTGTTTCTTTGCCGCTGGTTGCTGTGGCGTGAACGTCCTGCAGGACCGGCGATGTCGCGCCGACGATCACGATCTTGCCTCTCACCGCGCTTGGCGAGAAGCTGTTCCTGAGCACGCTCCAATAAGAGATTTCGTTGACCGTTCCCGGCGGCCCGGCGAAGTCGATTGGCATGGTGCCTCCTTTGAACAGTGAGGCGGGAACACGGTGCCCTGTTGTCGTCTCGACGGTGACTACCGCAAAGCTGCCAAGACCTTCATATGAGTAAGCAAAGCGCCGGATGACGCCATCGGAGTCCTCGGGGAGACGCACCTCGGCGGGTTGAGCGTCCACTTCATGCAGATGTTCGTTGCCGCCAAGGATGAGCGTGCTGCCGCCCTCGCCCACTTCGGTAGTCCCCAGTACGACCTTTCCATGAGCTTGTCCAATTGCTTCAAACAGCGCGTCGTCGTCGCTTTCGTCGGTGGGGTGCGTGAATTCCATATCCATTGCGATGGTCTTTGCTCCGGCAACGCGCAGGTGGTCGATCACTTCGGCGTCGTAGTGGCGCGGAAAGGGGAACTCGGAGTGCATGCGATGGTTCGTCAGTTCCTGGAAGGTGCGCGGGTCGATGCCCACCAGCACCACGTCGGAGGACGGTGTCTGCGTGCCGCGGATCGAGAAGCGCGCATCGATCGTCTGTAGCTCGCTGCGCCGCAGCAGGTTGGTCGCGTAGGCAAGCACCCCGACGCCGCCGGCCAACACGGCCGCGACTATAAGCATCATCGTCTTGCGTCGCCGCCACGCGGTGCGCCCCATCTATTCGTCCCCTGTCATAATGCGCGCCTCGACACGCGCCGATGCTAACCGCTAGAGCCGACACCGCAGGGAGCACGTCGCGATCTTTGTCGATCGCTGCGCTCTCTGTCGCACTTGCGCTGGTTGCGTTCGTGGCTGCTTCGGCCACGATCCCCGCTCAGGCTAGCGCCGCCGTGGAAAGCGGTGCACTCTCGCAGCTCAGCCAGCCGTTCTCATGCGTCGGGGAGGTCGATGAAGAAGTCGCGAAATGCGCGAAGTCGGTCGAGTCTGGTTTGAGCTTCGCCTACGACATTCAGGTTAGCCCTGACGGTCGCAACGCCTACTCAGTAGCTGTCCAAGGCGATCTCATCGAGTACTCTCGCAACCCGGCGAACGGCTCGCTTTCTGTGATCGGTTGCTTCAGTTCGAAGTCAAAATCCGAACCGGCGTGTGAAGCGAACGCCGAAATGGAAGTTCCTTCGATTGAATCCCCGGCGGCGTTGGCGATCAGTCCCGATGGCTCAAGTGTCTACGTTGTCGGCCAGGGCTCTGTCAACGATCTGGTCGAGTTCAGCCGCAATCCGGAAACGGGCCTGCTGACCAAGATCGGGTGTGTCACGCACGACCCCGCGTCCACCGAATGTACGACGGACGCTAAGGGTCTCGAACTTCCCTACGGTGTGGTCGTCAGTCCCGATGGCGAAAATGTGTATGTAACAAGCTTCGCGGATCAGGCAATTGCCGAGTTCAAGCGTGACAAGGAAACCGGCGTCTTGACGCAGCTCGGCGGAGAAAACAACTGCATCAGCGACACGTCGGGGAGCGAATGCGGTACTACAACGGCGATCGGCCTCAAAGAAGCGATTGGGGTCGTCATGGGCGGCAAGGACGTATACGTGGGCGCGGGTGCCACGTCCGCAGAAGGGGACATCGCTGCGTTTGAACGCGGCACCGAAGGCGCGCTGACACAGCTGCATGGGGAAGAAGGGTGTATCGGCGAAACGGTAAGTGGTTGCACCCATGGGTCGCATGCCGAACATATAGAGGGCACGGAAGACCTCGCAGTCAGTTCTGACGGCGACAACGTCTATGCAACCTCCACCGCGACCAACTCTGTGATTGAGCTAAAGCGTACCGGCACTGGGGCCCTCGAACAGCTCGCATCTCCCAACGAGTGCGTTACCACCGAAAAATCCCTGTTCGGGTGTACGGAAGTCAAAGAGATTGGGAGTCCCGTAGGCGTGGCCGTCAGTACCGACGGTGCCAACGTCTATGTGTCCAGTAGGGCCGATAACTCGGTGGCGGCGTTTGCGCGTGGCGGCGAAGGTGCGCTCAGTCAGCTGGTTCAATATCCATGTGTGATTGAAGCCGCGAGCGGTTGCGAACCCTCGGGGTCAAACGAACGGATCGGCTTGAACTGGCCTCGTCGAGTCACGGTAAGTCCGGATGGCACGAACGTCTATGTGGCTGCCCAGAATGGGCACGCTATTGCCGAGCTTGCGCGCGCAATGACGCCTACAGTCACGGGCCTCAGCAAAAACGACGGTCCCGAAGCCGGCGGCAACGAAATAACGATCGAAGGCAGCGGTTTCATCGAAGGGGCGAAAGTCGAATTCCTCGGTGCGGGTGCGGGGTCGAACGTACACGTGGATTCGGCCAGCAGGATCACGGCCGTAGCTCCGCCGGGTCATGGAATTGCTTACATTGCGGTTACGACGTCGTCCGGTACATCTTCGGTCGAAACGGCAAGCGAATACGTCTACGGTCGTCTTGGAGGCCTTAACATCGCCGGATACTGCGAAAGTCTTGGTTACGACGGAGACGGTTCGGGTGCGACGATATTGCTGAGGGAAGGCAAGGTAGAAGGACCGGAATACGCCTATGAAAACTGGGCGTGCGTTAACAGCAGCGGAGTTGCCGTTGCGATCGCGGCTCACGGGCCGGCTCCCAGTATGGACAACGCTTGTGCTGTGGCTTTCCCGAGTACTCCCGCTCACGCGGACGCAGAAAATCCCAACAACGCCTTCTCATGGAACTGCTATGAAGGGCCGCCATCCGAAGAAAGCAAAGGCGGAGGTGGCGAAAGCAAAATTGAAAGCCCGCCTCCCCTGGCAAAACTACCCAGCGAACTGATCGGCGAGCCTGGGATCTTGGCGACCGTGCCGCCTCCGATACTCGCGAAGGCGGGCAACGTGGCGCCCGTCTCGGGTCAGGTGCTCGTCGAGCTGCCGGGGACGAAAACGTTCGTGCCCCTCTCCTCGCTGAAACAGATCCCCTTCGGCACGGTCATCGAAGCGACGCACGGGACCGTGAGCGTAACCTCGGCCCAGCCAAACGGAACGACCCAAACAGGAGAGTTCTTCGAAGGCCAGTTCATCCTCAGCCAGGAACGCGACGGGCAGATCGTGGCCACGCTCAGCGGCGGCAACTTCTCGGTATGCCCGACGGCTCGCGAGCGCGCCCACATCGCGCGAGCAGGCTCGCCGCTCGCCCAGGCTGCGGCGTCTGGCAAACACGTGGTGCGCAAGCTGTGGGCTAACGCGCACGGGAAATTCTCGACCAAGGGCAACTACGCGGCGGGGGCCGTGCAGGGCACGGAGTGGCTGACCGAGGATCTGTGCGAAGGCACGCTGATCAAGGTCACGCGCGACAAGGTGGCGGTCACGAACTTGGTCAACCACAAGCATGTCGAGGTCAAGACTGGGCACCATTATCTTGCCAAGGCGCCCTAAGGGCCGCTCGGGCCGATCCCGGGCGAGATTGCGACAACTGCACACCGGCTGACCTCGCAATTGCGCCATACGTCGAATGCGAGGCATCACCTAGGGCGGGAGAATTTCGCGGTGAACTCGACAACGACCGAGGCTCCCGCGATCGACTCCTACCGTCCCCGCGAGCCATTTCTGGACGAGCTGTTCGAGCACGATGGCGCGCCGCGGCCAGCGGCGCGGGCGCTGGTGGGCGAGCTTAACCGGCTCGGTAGCGATGGCCTGGCGGAGGCTGGGCGCCGGCGCGATGCGATCTTCATGCAGCAGGGGATCACGTTCGAGACAAGTGGCGAGAGCGGCGCGTCCAAAGAACGGCCGTTCCCGCTCGATTTGGTGCCGCGCGTGCTCAGTGGCGAGGAGTGGCGCGACATCAAGCGCGGGCTGGCCCAGCGCATTCGCGCACTGAACCACTTCGTCGACGACGTGTATCACGCGCGTGAGATCGTGCGCGAGGGGCTGGTGCCGTGGCGCCTGGTGGCCGGCTGCTCGCATTTTGCCCGTGCGGTGCACGGCATCCGGCCTCCGGGCGGCGTCTACACGCATGTGGCCGGCTGCGATCTTGTGCGTCACAGTGACGGCAGCTGGAAGGTAATCGAGGACAACGTGCGCATCCCCTCTGGCATCTCCTATGTGCTCGAGAACCGCGCGGCGATGGCACGCCTGGTGCCCGAGCTGTTTGCCTCCTACCGGGTGCGTCCGGTAGATCACTACCCGCAGCTGCTGCTCGGAGCGCTGCGCTCAGTGGCGCCCTCGACTGAGAGCGAGGCGACCGTCGTCGTGTGGACTCCCGGCCCCGCCAATCCCGCCTACTTCGAGCACGCGTTCCTAGCTCGCCAGATGGGCGTAGAGCTGGTGGAGGCGTCGGACCTGGTTGTGCGCGACGACGTGCTCTACATGCGCACGACGAGGGGCCTTGAGCGAATCCATGCGGTGTACAGGCGCTTGGATGACGATTTCGTGGACCCGCTGGAGTTCCGGGCTGACTCGCTGCTGGGAGTGCCAGGGTTGGTGCGGGCCTATCGCGCGGGCAGCGTGGCGATCGCGAATGCGTTCGGCACCGGAGTGGCCGACGACAAGGCGATCTACTGCTTTGTGCCGGAGATGATCCGCTTTTACCTTGGCGAGGAGCCGATCCTCGAGAACGTGCGCACCTACCTGCTCTCAGACCCCGAAGTGCTCGAGCACGTACTCGACCGTCTTGACCAGCTGGTGGTGAAGCCCACTGGGGAGTCGGGTGGCCGGGGCGTGATGATCGGCCCGCACGCACACGAGTCCGAACTCGAACAGATGCGTCGCACATTGCGTGAGCACCCTGAACGCTGGATCGCCCAGGACGTGGTGCGCCTCTCGACGGTGCCGACGGTGGGAGCCGACGGAGGATTGCACCCCCGTCACGTCGATCTGCGCCCATTCGCGGTGTTTGGCGAGCGCATCGACATTGTTCCCGGGGGGCTCACGCGGGTGGCGCTGGAAGAGGGTTCGATGATCGTCAACTCCTCGCGCGGGGGTGGGTCGAAGGATACGTGGGTGCTCGAAGACGGCGACGACGCCGACCGCGCGGGACCGCCGATCGCCGACACCCTGCCGCCTGCTCTACCCGACCTGCGCTACGGGGCCTGGAGCGGTCAGCAGCAACAACAGCAACAGCAGGACGAGGATTGATGCGGTCGAGCACGCGAGTGCGGCCGCGAGCGGCACGATGACACGGGTCAAGGCCGCGCCCAGATTGCGGGAAGTGGCGGGCTGATGCTCGCTCGCATCGCGCATGAGCTCTACTGGCTGGGGCGCAACCTGGCACGTGCCGAGTTCACCGCGAGGGCGGTTGAGGCCGTGTTTCAATCCGAGCTGCAGGGTGCCTCGGAGACGATGCCGAGTGTGAGCTTCGGCTCGGGCGGGCTCTTGAAGATGCTGGGCGTCGAGGAGGATGGCGACGGCTTGGGCAACGAGTCGCTCGGCCACCTCACACTCGACGCGGCGCGTCCCGGCTCGATGCTCGCGAGCGTGGAGCGCGCGCGTGAGGGCGCACGCACAGTGCGCGACGTGATCAGCGCCGAGATGTGGGAGGCGATCAACACGACAGCGCTCGGCTTGCGGGGCGGGGGGCAGCCCGGTTGGGGTGCACCTGCCGGTCCCTATTTGGCCTCCCAGTATGTGAAGCAGCGCACCGCATTGATCTGGGGAGTGGCCGACCGCTCGATGCTGCGCGACGAAGCGAAGTGTTTTCTGGACGCCGGTGGGCTGATCGAGGTGTCGGACATGGTGCTGCGGATGTTGCGCATCGCATTGCCGCCCGGCGGCGACAGCGCGCCAGCCGACGGTCATGCGCTGATCCTGCTGCAGGCGGTGGGCGGCTTTCACGCCTACCTGCGCGCCGTTACCGCACCTCCCAACGCGCACCCGGTGGCGCGCTTTTTGCTGTTCGAGCGCGATTACCCAGATAGCGTGGCGGCTTGCGTGGATTCCCTGCACGAAGTGTTCACCGCCGCCGACGCGGGTCCGCGCAACTCAAAGCCGGTGCTGCGCGTCAGCCGCCTGGCGGCCGACCTGGACTTCCAGCGCCGCGCGTTGCCGGACGGCGCGGAGCTCACCGGAATCTGCGAGCGCACACAGCAGGAGCTGGCGCGGATCGACCAAGATGTGGCCGAGCGCTACTTCGCCGGGGCGGCCCCGGCGGCGGAGAGGAGGTGATGGTGCCTTGCACTTTGCGATTTGCTACCTGACGGAGTACCGCTACGACGCGACGGTCACCGACAACCTCAACGCCCTGCGTGTGCGTCCCGCCACGACCTCCTCACAGCGCTGTGACGAGTTCCACACGCGCATCGAGCCGGAGGCTCGCGTGAGTCGTCACCTTGACTACTTCGGCACTGAGGTGCTCGAGTTCGGCATTCCCACCGCGCACGAGCAACTCACTATCGACGTGCGTGCACGCGTGGTCACCTCGGAGCCGCCGGAGCCGCCGGACGGGCCGTGGGAGAACGTGCACAGCGAGGCGTATCTCGACGCGGCCGGCGAGTTCGCCCTGCCCTGGCAGGATCAGCCCGCGATCGGGGGCATTGAGGACCTTTGCGAAGCGCTGGAGGCCGACAGCCCGCTGGAGACGCTCGAGCTGTTGTGTGAGCTGGTGCCAGACCGCTTCGAATACAGGCCTGGGGCGACCTATGTGGGATCGACCATCACCGATCTATTGGACGCGGGAGCGGGGGTGTGTCAGGACTTCGTGCACCTCTCGCTGGTGCTGCTGCGCCGCCGTGGGATTGCCGCGCGCTACGTCTCCGGCTATCTGTGGGCAGCCCCGGAGGATGGCGGGGCCGATTCGCTTGAGGTGGACACCCATGCATGGCTCGAGGCGCTGCTGCCCGGCACCGACGGCCATGGCGAGCCTGTGTGGGTGGGGGCGGACCCGACCAATCGACGCCTGGCGGGGGAGACCCACGTGAAGATCGGTCATGGGCGTTTCTATGCCGACGTGCCTCCCGTCAAGGGCCTGTATCTCGGCGGGGCGCACTCGGAGCTGACGGCCGCGGTGACGATGTCGCGGTTGGATCCGCAGACGAGCGCGCGGGCCTGAGAGGAAAGCGCGGCGACGGGGAAGAGGGGGTCCCCGTCGCCGCGCATGAGGCAACGACGTGCGGCTAGTGGTGTGTCACGCTAGCGATCGCCACGTCCGCCTCTACCGTGACCGTGCCGGCCTTTGCCAAGGTCCCGCCGGCCCTTGCCTTTGTCGCCTTTGCCACCAGGTCCCTGCTGACCTTTGCCCGGGCCCTGCGGGCCTTTGCCACCGGGTCCCTGGCCTTTGCCGGGGCCCTGCCCACCGCCGCCGGAGCTGGGTGGGTTCCACGGCAACAGGTAGGCGCGGTAGGTGTTCACTCCCGCCGGAAACTCGGCGTTGAAGATGAGTTGACCGGATGGGTTGAACTCCGAGAAGTACGGAAGAATGCCCCAGCCGACGAACAGATTCCCCTCGCCGGTCGTTTGCGCGTTGCCCTGAGAGGCCGCCGACAATCCCTCGGGCTGGTTATCGGAGGACACGAGCGTGGCGACTTTGCTCCACGGGTCGAGCTTCACTGTGATCGCGCGGCTGTAGGGGAGCAGTGGCGTGCCTGAGGACTCGTTGTCGAAGAACGTGTACTCGTTGTGGCCGATCGACTCAGGATCGTGCTGCCAGGCGAATATCTCGTTCGCGCTGTCTAGCGTCTGCCCCGGGGCGGCCTGGAGGGTGAAGCTGCTGTCCTTGCCGCCGAGTTGCCAAATGATGTTGCCGGTGGCGAGGCTCACCTTGTAGGTGGTCCACGTGTCGCGGGCGTCGATCAGCAGGTTGCCGTCGGAGTCGAGCTTGACCGCGTTGATGTGAAACCAATCCCACGGTGTGCTCGCTGAGGCCGGCAGCGGCTGCTCGCTCTGGCTGTAGGGGACGTGGTCGGCGCTGTTCCATTGGAAGAGCACCTGCCCGGTCGCGATATCGATCTCCTGCACGACGCCGTTGATCACCGTCTGGTCGGCTGGGCCGCCAATCGAGGTTAGGTTCGCCGTTGCAGTGGTGTAGGAGAGGATCAGCGCCGTGTTCCACGGGGTGATGAGGAACTCGTGCCCGTCGGCGCTCAGCCCGTTACCGGCGTTGACCGCGGCGATCTGCTGGTAGTGGTCGTTGTAGATGTAGTCTGTGCCGCTCGAGAGGCCGCCGAGTCCCGTGCCCTGCCACCAGGTGAGCACCGGCTGGCCGAGGTAGGTCTGGGCGCGGAAATCGCTCGCCTCCTCACCCGCCGGAACAGCTTGGAACCACACGACGTTGCCCTGGTTGTCGAGGATCTCTGGACCGTTGGCGTACGTGCTGGCGTCGCCGAACGGGGAGATGAAGATGTCACCGCGGCCGATGTTGCCGCTTGAGGTGAGGACCGATACCGGCGGCGGGGCGGTGGGCGTCGTGGCCTCGGCGGCGCTCGTGCCGGTTGCGGCTATCGGGACGCCGGCGGCAAGGATCGTCGCGATGCTGACGAGTGCGTGGCGCCATCGCCGAGGCGTGCGACGCAGCGTGTTTAGGGAGTGGATCTGAGGCATGATCTGCTTCCTTTCGGGGGTTTCGTGGGAGGGTTGGTGCTCGCCGGCGGGGCGGTCCCGACCGACGGGAAGCACAGTAGATCACAATCTCGATAATTTCAACCGACTTTATGAGGATTTGTTTTGGGGGAGGGGTCGTACTCTCGGTGCAAGGTCGCGTGGACGCCATCACGGAGCGCCATCACGGAGGTGGGTATGCGCCCGCGCGCCTCGCCGGCGCGAACGTCGTCACCGAGCTACATCGATGCCTTGCGCACTGACGGCGCGAGTGGCGTATCAGTCGAGCCGGAACTCGCCGTCGCGATAGATCACACGCTCGCCGCCGCCTCGCAGCTGGGCTGTGACGAGACGGTCGGTGGTGGATACCACGTCGGTGTGCACGCTCGAGTTGTTGAAGCCCAGCTGCTCCCACTGCTCTGGCGAAAGCTCGCTGGGATCGCCTGTATAGGCGTCCTGGTAGGCGCGCCCGACCGCGATATGGGTGTTGCCATAGGCACCGCCGACATTCTCGTCGTAGAGCGTTTGCGCCATGAAGCGGGAGATGCGCGAGAAGCGCCGGTCGGTGAGGGAGAACTCGCCCACCCGGTCGGCCCCGGGTGTGGCGATCATCTCGGTGAGCACACGCTCGTTCTGCTCGGCGCTCGCCCGGACCACGCGTCCCTCGGCGAACTCGAGCCGAACGCCCTTCACGAGGTTGCCATAGCGGTAGAGCGGTTGGTTGCAGTAGATCCAGCCCTCTGTGCCGCGCCAGTCGGGACTGGTGAATATCTCGAAGCTCGGGATGTTGCGACCCCGCCCACCGAGCCAGCGTCGCCGCTCGCCAAGCGCGATCCACAGATCGACATCCTCACCCTCGACGTGCAGTCGCTCGATCTCGAGCGCATCCAGGCGCTCGCGGGTTTCGTCAAGCTGCCGTCCGACCTCGTGCCAGCGCGCGATCGGGTCATCCTCGTCCAGGAAGCAGGCGTGCACGATCTGCTCCCAGTACTCCTCGACTGTCATCCCAGCCTCGGCGGCCATCGCATGCGTGCCGTAGAGCCCAAGCGTCCACGTGAAGCGTCCGGCGTTCTCCTTCTCCCCGCGCCAGTCGAGCAGCGGTCGCATCGCCTCGCCGCGGCGCATGATCTTCGCCGGATCGACCGAGTCCAGCGCGTGCGGGTCGGCGGCGGCGATTACCGACACCTGATGATCCATCTCATCGACCATGCCACGGGTGTGGCGGGCCGGGAAGTAGTCGAGCTGGGCGGGGCTGGCCAACTCGTAGAAATCGCGCGAGAGGTTGAGCACGTGGTCGTCGTCTGGCTGATAGGCGCCGATCGCGTGTCCGCCGGCGCGCCAGACGGCCTTCTGCAGCTCGGCATACAGTGGCTTGGCGCTCTCGGGCGCGACCACGCGCACGACCTCGCCGGGCTGCACGCCGGTGCCGCCGCCAAGGGCGAAGCCGACCAGGACGGAGGCGTAGCGCTCGAGAATCTGTTGTGGAGGGGTGTAGTCCATGTGCGCACCTTAGAGGGATCGGCGTATTGCGCGCCGAGCGCTCGCACTCCACTGGCTATTGCCGGGGAAGCGTTCGCTTCTGCGGATGGGGCGTCTCCCCCCGCGCCAGCATGGCAACGAATTGCGCGATTCGCTTGGCTCGGGTTTCGGAGCGCTTGGCGTTGTGGATCCGTAGCAGAACGGCGTAGCGGTTCTGGCTGCTGAGAATCTCGAACATGGCTTGTGCCGCGGGCTCGGCTGCCAACGCAGCCTCGAGGTCGGCCGGGACAGTCATCGCGGCTTGGCCTGAATAGGCCGCCTCCCAGCGGCCGTCAGCCTTCGCCAGCTCGATCGCGGCGAGTCCGGCCGGCTGGAGCCGACCTTCGTCCATCAGTCGCTCCACGATGCCGACGTTGCGCTTGGACCATGCGCTACGGGCACGCCGTGGGGTGAAGCGCTGACGGTAGGTTCGCTCGTCAAGGCGCCGGACCTGACCGTCGATCCATCCGTGACATAGCGCCTCCTCCAGCGCCTCGTCGTAGGTGAGGCTGGTCGGCTCGGTGGTGCCCTTCTTGGCGAGGCACAGCCACACTTCTTCCGACTTCTCGTGGTGTTCGGCCAGCCACGCCCGCCAGGCGAGCGCGTCGGCGAGGATCAGCGGTGGTTGTTCGTCTGTCATGCCGACAGCCTGACAGCGCGCTCAGCGTCGCAACCTCCAGATTGACCAGTGCGCGCGTAGGACATCCGTCGAGGTTCGCGCCGCCTGGCGCGGTATCGGCCTGCTGTGAGTCGATGTGCTTTCGGTGTTCGATCGCGGCCACGCTCGTCCATGCTCGAAGACATCGCCGGCTCGTCGAGGGCGGAGAGCTCTGTGACGAGCAAGACGCGTGTGGGGGAGAGAGTCGGCTCGCGTGTCGCTCGCGACGAGCAGCGCAAGCTCGCG
>DATNKN010000339.1:0-2743 GCA_035603375.1 Solirubrobacteraceae bacterium | reverse complement strand
TGATCAGGAACATGTCGTTGCGCGAGCTCGAGAACGTGATCGGTATTGTCTCGCTCAAGAAACTCCGCCAGCCGCTCAGCCTCGTCGGCGCTGAAGCCGATCACGGCGCGTGGCTGTCCCCAAGGCTCGCTGAGCGCGTAGCCCACGTAGCCCACTACCGGCTGAGCCGGCGTCTCCCCGAGGCCTTGGAGCGCTCTCCAGCGCTCCCAGGCCGATTCCAGGCGCGCAGCCGCGTGTTGTGCACGGCCGACCAGCTCTGGATCACGCATCGTGCGATCCCCCCTAAAATTCTCTACCCCGGATTTCTCCGGACCGGTCCCAGCGCGGTGAGCGCCGCTTGCGCCAGCATCAAGACCCCGTCATGATCACTTGCGCGAAACCGCCCTCGCCCGCTGGGACCGACCCCCCAATCCTCCGGACGAGCTCCGCCACAGACATGGCCAACGGCACAAAAGCGAGCCGTCCTCCTGGCCATGCTTCCGAGGCGGGATGCTACTCGGAACGCTGCTGCGGAATACCCGCGAGCAGTGCACGGACCTCGGTCTCCCGGTAACGCCGGTGCCCCCCAAGCGTGCGGATCGACGTCAGCTTCCCGGCCTTCGCCCAGCGCGTGACCGTCTTGGGATCGACACGGAACATCGTGGCGACCTCGGCCGGGGTCAGTAGCGGCTCGGCCTCTGGAGTGCGTGCGGACATTGGTGCGGCCTCTCCTCCTGGATCGATGTAGCGATCCTCGCGTTGTATGTTGTGTGGCCTTGGTGCCCCGAAGGAGCTTGACGTAGATATCCCCATATGCATGGCCCTTGGGTCCATCTTCCATCACCAGCGGTGACTAGTCGATAACTTTCTGCAAAGTTTCTGTGTTTCAGTGCCCCGTTGCCCCCGCTGGCTGCGTCACTGTCAGTGATTCTAGCGATACTTATCGTCGCATCGGGCCAGATTCGGAAAAACTGCCCTGCGCATTCTGCTTCCCCGCAGCTCACCACCGCCCTCCCCGGTGGAGACCGCCATCCCTGACGCTGTAGCCCCCTAGCCACTGACTGTAACCTACCACGACTGAATCGGTATATAACCAGACACTTGTCTTTCTTGACCACGATGGTGCGACAGGTACCGCACGTCAACCCCCGTGCAGGCCCTCATGCAGGCATTTTTGCAAGTGCGTCGGCTGCAAGATTACGAGCCCAAACCGCCCCGAACCTCGGCCCAGCAAGGCGATCCGGCGTTTGCAGCGCCAGCAACGGCAACCTCAGGCGCCCGAATCTCAGCCTGCGGGGGGCCTGCCC
Organism: Solirubrobacteraceae bacterium; assembly: GCA_035603375.1. GTDB lineage: Bacteria > Actinomycetota > Thermoleophilia > Solirubrobacterales > Solirubrobacteraceae > Palsa-744. The sequence continues at coordinate 1,457 of DATNKN010000339.1, read as the reverse complement.
CGCGCAAACAACACTGTGACAGGAGATCGGCGTAGTCATCAGGGCCGCAAAGCGGGTACGGTTATACCTGTACGGAAGCTGGCCAAGCGCCGAGGTCTCTGAGAGGGATCTACGGCGGTTCTGTGTGTGTCACAGGTGTGCCAGCGTCAAAGGCATCGTGGGGCCGCACGGCTCCTGACGTTCGAGGGGGTCGAGCCAATGGGGCGCGGCCGAGCCAAGGCCAAGCAGGTTAAGGTAGCTCGCCAGCTTAAGTACAACGGCGGCGGCACCGACCTCAACCGGCTGCGCGAGGAGCTGGGCGTCGGAACGGAAGCGCGGAGCGCCGACCCCGACAGCCCTTACGCCGCATACGACGGCGAGGACGTTGATGATGACGCCCTCGACGACGACGCGGGCGACGAGGACGACGACGAGGACGACTGGTCATCGTCTCGCTTAGCGCAGCAAAACGCTAGAGCGCAGCGGCAGGACACCTAGTGCCTGCCGCTGCGCTTACTGCTCACCCTGCCCAGGCGCTCACCGCGACTTGGGCACTGACGCCAATTAGGCGCTCACGGCTGCCTCGAGCACGCCCTTGCCGCGCTCGCTCTCGGGTACCTCGACCGGGTAGTGCCCGTCAAAGCAGGCGCGGCAGAGCGAATCCGGCCGCTGCTCAGTCGCCGCGACGAGCTCCTCGAGAGACACGAAGCCGAGCGAGTCGGCCCCGATCGCCTCCCGGATCTCCTCGACCGAGCTGTGGCCGGCGATGAGCTCGTCCCGCGACGCGAAGTCGATGCCGTAGAAGCACGGCCACTTCACGGGCGGGGACGCGATTCGCACGTGCACCTCGAGGGCGCCCGCCTCGCGCATCATGGCCACGATCGCCTGCTGGGTGTTCCCCCGGACGATCGAGTCGTCCACCACGACGATCCGCTTGCCCGCGATCACGTCTCGCAGCGGGTTCAGCTTGAGCCGGATGCCGAGTTTCCTGATCGTCTGGCTCGGCTGAATGAACGTCCGCCCGACGTAGGAGTTCTTGACCAGCCCCTGCCCGTAGGGGATGCCGCTCGCCTCGGCGTAGCCGATCGCGGCCGGCGTGCCCGACTCGGGCACCGGGATCACCAGGTCCGCGTCGGCCGGGAACTCCGCCGCCAGCCTGCGCCCGATCTCCACCCGGGTGACGTGCAGCCCTCGTCCGCCGATCGTGGTGTCGGGGCGGGCGAGGTAGACGTACTCGAACAGGCACACCTTGGGAACGGCGGGCGCGAACCGACGCGACCGCAGGCCGCGCTCGTCGATCGCGATCAGCTCGCCCGGCTCGACCTCACGGATGAAGGTGCCGCCGACGATGTCGAGCGCCGCGGTCTCGCTTGCCACCACCCAGCCGCCGGCCCCGCCGCCCAGGCGGCCGATCACCAACGGCCGGAATCCCTGCGGGTCACGCGCCGCGTACAGCGTGTTCTCGTCCATGAAGGCGA
>DATNKN010000338.1:0-3043 GCA_035603375.1 Solirubrobacteraceae bacterium | reverse complement strand
ACGCCGACGTCGGCTTCGCGGACTCGCTGGGCATCTCGCTCGGCGCCAGCGAACCGGCACTTGCCGAAGCGGCAAAGCGGAAAGGCAAAGGCAAAGCCAAGAAATGCAAGAAGACAGAAATCAAGCACCACGGCAGGTGCGTGGCCACCCTGGTGTCATTCGCCAGCGGCTCACAGAGCGTCCTGGCGGGCACGGTCGAGGTCAAGGTACACGCCGACTCCAGGGCACTGAAGGCGCTGAAGGCCGGTCACACGCTGCACGTGAGCGGCATGTTTACGTTCCAGTCGGCGCTGGGTGGTCCTCCCGTCGCGCATACCGTGTCGACGGTCGTGCACCTGAGCAAAAAAGCGGCCAAAGGCAAAGGGCACGGCAAAGGCAAAGGGCACGGTAGGAAGTAGTGCGGGCAATCGGCGGGGCGATCGTGCGCCCCGCCGGTGAGTCCCGTGCCAAACTCGCACAGTGCCACTCCGTGACACAGGGTGCTACGCTGCCCTTATGAGCGAGCACTTCACCCTTCGACTCCGCCCCGGTGTCAGCGAGCGGCTGGCCGCACAAGCGCAGCGAGCTGGTCTGGCTCCGCGAACCCTGGCGCAGCGCTATGTCGATGAGAGTCTGCGACGCGAGGATCATCCGCTCGTGCGTTTCGCCGATGGACCGAGCGGTCGGCGAGCCGCCCTCGTCGGCAGCGGCCTTGACGTGTGGGAGGTCATCGCGACGGTCCGCGAGAACAACAACGACGTGGATGAGGCAGCTGCATATCTGGAGATTGCGCCCGGATTGGTTCAGGCGTCGATTGCCTACTACGGCGACTACCGAGACGAGATCGATGCGGAATCGGCTCTCAACCAGGCCGAGTGGGAACGTGGCTACGCGGCCTGGAAGGCGGGACAGGAAGCTCTCACTTCGTGAGAGCGCTGCTTGACGAGCAGCTCTCGCCCCTGATCGCTCAAGTCTTGAGGAGGCGCGGCTTGGACGTCGAGGCAGTCGCCGAGCGATCCGACCTGCGCGAGGCATCGGACCAGGAGGTGTTTGATGTTGCTTGTGGCGCGCAAAGGGCCGTTGTCACCAACAACATCAAGGATTTTCGCCCGATTGCCGCCGAGCGCTTGACGGATGGGCGAGGTCATGCCGGCCTGATCCTGATCCCGGCAAGCCGCAGTCGTAGCCGCGATGCTACGGGCGCACTGGCGGATGCGATCGAGGTGCCGATGCGCGCGCATCCGGACGGGATTGCCGGCATCGAGTGCTGGACACCACCGCTTTGAGGAGGTAGAGGGGGACGGGCGAACCCGCTGGCTCGTCCGTCCCCCTATTGCTAGTTGAAGCTGATCCAGAAGTCTGCGCTTGCTTCTTTGCCGCCGGTACCAGTCTTCACCAGTACCGTCGTGCCGACTGGACACGTTTTCGCTTTGATGGCTTCGGCCACGAAGTCGAAGTTGGCGCTCACCGTCACGCCGGGCCCTCCACCATGGTCGAAGTCCGGAATCGCAGTCATATTCTTGACCGGAACGGTCGTTGTGATGCAATAGCCCCCGGAAAATGGCTCGGTTACAGCCGAAACGTTCTTGGAGTTCGCTGTGTCGAGCGGGGCACTTGGATTACTGAGACCGAGAACGTGGGCATACGCGACAGCGCTACCCGCAGGCCCTTCTTTACCTTCTTTACCTTCTTTACCAGCGGTACCTTCTTTACCGGCGGGGCCTTCTTTACCGGCCGTGCCTTCCTTTCCGGACTTGCCGGTTTTGCCGGTAAGTGACTTGACGACTTTGGGACTTATTTGTTTTGTGGATGTGATCAGATAATGGTTCGCCGCGAGGGCTCCACCGCTCATCGAGAAGACGAGCGCGAGCGTAGCGGTGACGTTTGCGTAGGTGAGGCGTTTAGATTTGAGCATGCCGCCACGATAGGGGTGCCTGCGGCGGACGTGATCGTCATGCTGGCCGCACTTGCGGGCATGCGACAGCAGCCCCCGCCATGGTGTCGACGCCTACGCCGCCAAAATCTGCGCGGCCAGGATCGCCGCGTTGCGTGCGTTGTCCAACCCGACACACGCGACCGGGACACCGGGAGGCATCTGCACGATCGACAAAATCGCGTCAAGCCCGCCCGCGGCCGTCAACCGTCCCGACAAAGGCACGCCGATCACCGGCAGGTCGGTGTGCGCGGCGACCGCGCCCGGGAGCGCGGCGGAGATGCCGGCGCCCGCGATGATGACGCGCAGGCCCCGCGACTTGGCGCTCTTGGCGTACTCGGCCACCGTGTCGGCTTCGCGGTGGGCGGACATCACCTGCATCTCGTGGGGGATGCCACGTTCGCGTAGCTCCTTGGCGGCCTTCTCCATCGCTTCCATGTCGCTTGCGGAGCCCATCACGATGCCGATCAGCGGACCGGCGACGTCGAACTCCTCAAGCTTTGCCTGCTCCTCGGCCTCGGCGAGGTGGATTGGTGTGGGGGCCGCGTCGCTCACAGGGCTCTCACAGGGACGCGATGAACTCGTCCACGGCGATCGCCGCCAGCGTCTCATAGCGGCCGGTGCCGCGCGAGCCTAGCTCCAGCGAAACGCGCGCCATCGTCTTCTCGTCGGGTGCCTCCACGACGGAGATGAAGTCGACCGCGCCAAGCGTCGCCCACTGCGCCTTGACGACGGCGCCGAGCTGCTCGACCTCCTTGTTGACCTCGCGGATGCGCTCAGGGTTGTTCTTGACGGTCTGCACGCCCTCAGGTGTGAGCGTCGAGAGCATGATGTAGGTGGGCATGGCTCCTCCGTCTGTCGGGAGTGGTCGGCGCGGGCGCGCTCACATCGTTTTACATGATCGGCGGGCGGGTAGGCCCGCTCGTCCGCGTCTGCGTCCGTCGCCGGAGCCTCATCTGGGGCGCCGCGCCGCATACCGTCCCAAGCGCCCGCGATAATCCCAAAGGTGATCTCCCGCTACACCCGCCCCGAGCTGGGCGCCCTGTGGACCGACGAGGCGCGCATGGAGACATGGCGGCGCGTGGAGGTGGCGGCGTGCGAAGAGCTGCCGGCGCTACTCACCCCGACGGG
>DATNKN010000333.1:0-7001 GCA_035603375.1 Solirubrobacteraceae bacterium | reverse complement strand
GATCGCCTTGAACCGGTCGAGGTCTATGAACAACATCGCCACCAGTCCGTTGTTGCGGTGCAGGCGCGAGAGCGCTTGGCGAGCCCGATCCATCAGGAGCAGGCGGTTCGGCAGCTTGGTGAGTGGGTCGTGGAGCGCTTGGCGCTCGAGCCACATACGGTCGGTCACGTCCTTCGCTGCCGCGTACCAAACGCTCCCGTCGCTGCGCGCGCTCCAAAGCAGCCAGCGCCACGACCCGTCGCGGTGGCGATAGCGGTTGGTGAAGTTGGCAAGGCCGGCCGTGTGATCGCGCCCGGCGAGCATCACCGCGGTCGTCTGCTCGACGTCTTCGGGATGCAGCAGCTCGCCCATCGGACGCGCGAGCAACTCATCGCGAGTCCAACCGAGCACCTCCTCCCATGCTGGGTTCAGCAGTGTGAAGCGACCGTCGGGGGTGATCGTGGCGAGCAGGTCGCCTGTGGCATCGAACAGCCGCTCGATCCGCTCGCGCTCCGCGGAGCTACGAACGTGGCCGAGGCCACCCTGCGCGGGTCGGTCGCGCTGCCCCTGCATGGGTCTATCGAACACGGGCTGCATCTGCTGTGGGCTCTCTCGATGCTTTGACTATGCGTTTTCGCTCGCCTAGCTCTCGACCGCCCCAGCTACCAGCCACACCTCAACCTGTTCGAATGGACGGATTTTCTAGCTTGGGATCGCCTGAGCCGAATGTTGCGGATCGGCGGGAACTGTTCGCGGAGACTCGTAAGCGGACGGTCCTCCTCGCAAAAAGCGCCACACCGAGAGGCAAACGAGGATCGTCATGATCCCGGCGCTCGAAGCGCACCACTCGCACACCGCATGGATCGAGAACAGCTCGCGGTATGTCAAGTACATGGAGAATCCGAACCCTGCGAACGTAAACACCAGCGTCGCCAGCCGGCTCGTCTCGCTTTCCGGCGCCAACAGCGACCCGAGGATCGCAACGTAGCCGATCAGGCCCAGCACCGCCACCGGCACGCCGAGGAGCTTTGAGTAGACCGACGTTTGCACCTTCAAGCAGCTGCTTGACGTACAAACAGGATTGATATCGGCGTAGTGGACGTAGGTGAGGTAGCTCGCCACCCCGAGCCCGATCGTCGCCAGCACGATCATCGCGATTCGGAGGGCACGCGCACTCATCGCGCCGACACTCAGGCTTTCAGCTGCTTTTCGATCGCCGCTTCGAACGGGCCGGCTTCGGTGAGCCCCGGGGCTTCGAATTTCTGCAGAGTGCCGCCGCTCTTGCCGATCAAGAACGACGGCGTGCCGGTGAAGCCGTTCTGGTTGGCGGCCTGGGCATCGGAGATGACCTGGTTGGCGTAGGTGGGGTCGTTGCGCGATTCGCTCCACGCGGACGTATTCAAGCCCGGCACCTGGGAAGCCAACCCCTGCAGGTAGCTTTCTGTGACATAGCCGCTGTCCTCTTCTCCCTGCTCGTGGTAGAAGAGCTCGATGTAGTACCACGCGAGGTTCTGCGCGCCGGCGGCGTAGGCCGCGATCTGCTGCGTGCGGAACACTTCCGGGTTTTTCGTGGCGGTTTCCATCGAGTTGTATTCGAGCTTCAGCTTGCCCGTGCGCACGTACTTCTTGATGATCGTGGGCAGCGTGGTGACCGTGAACTGCTTGCAGAACGGGCACTCCAAGTCGCCGAAGTACTGCATCGTGACCGGCGCGTTGGGATTGCCGAGCACGTTGCCTTTCTGAGGTATGCCCTGCAGCATCGTGGTGACGGTCGCCAGCGCCGAGTTGGCCGCCGCGCTTTTCGGTGCGGGCGCGTTTTTGGAGCCGCCCGTGCCGGTCGCGATCAGGATGATCACGATGATCACAACCACCGCTCCCGCGACCGCGCCAAGCTGGATCAGCCGCTTGCGCTGGGCAACCTGGCTGGCTTCCGCTTCCTCGATCGCCTTGCGCTGCTCGCGCGCCTGCTCGCGGCGCTGCTTGCGCGTCAGATCGGACTCCGGGTCGTTCACGGGACTCATGGATGCAACTTTTGCACACTTCGCCTGAAGATTGCTTAAGGACTGGATCGCGGCAGGCGTCGAGCTTCGACTGCGAGGCGGCGGGTTGCTGGTGGCCAGGTGGCTGGAAACCGCGCCGGTATGCGGGATGCGCTGGGTCGGCCGGGGTTCGGTTGGGGCCGTTGGGAGAGAGACATTTGTGTGCGGGTGCGGCTCGCCTGGCCCATGCGTCTGCTCCGGGCCTGGTGTCGGCTGGATCGCTCGCCACACTGTGTGTTGGCGTACCGTTCAGGCACGCAATGCCCCCGTAGCTCAGCTGGATAGAGCGTCGGACTTCTAATCCGAGGGTCGCAGGTTCGAATCCTGCCGGGGGCGTCCATTGGGGAAACTAGACCCAGCGAGCACAATCGGTCTGGGTCGAGCGAGGTTACTTCAAGACAAAGCGAGGCTCGACGTGCCAGACACAACCTTCTACTTCGACCTGGGCTCCCCATACGCATACCTGACCGCTGAGCGAATCGGGAACTTCCTACCGGAGCCGATCGTCTGGCAACCGATCTCCCTGGGTGCGATCTTCAAGTCCAATGGCCGCTCCTCCTGGGCGCTTGCCGGCCAGGACACACGCCAGGCCGGGATGGCCGAGGTCGGGCGCCGCGCGCGCGAGTACGGCCTGCAGCCGATCCACTGGCCAGACCCATGGCCGACCAATTACCTATACGCGATGCGCGCCGTCACATACGCCTTCCAGGCAGGCTGCGGGCGCGAGTTCGCCACTGAGGCGTTCCGCCAAGCGTTTGCGCACGGCGACGATCTCGCGATTCCCGAGAACGTGCTCGACGTCGCCGAGCGGTCGGGGCTCGACCCTGGCGTCACTGACGATGCCACGCGCGATCCGGCAATCAAGCTGGCGCTGCGTACCACCACAGAAGCCGCTGCCGCGCGTGGCGTGTTTGGCGTGCCGACGGTGGCTATTGGCGATGAGCTTTTCTGGGGCGACGACCGTTTGGAGGATGCCGCCGCCGCGATGCGCTAACATACCGACCGGTATGCGAAACGAAATAGCCGATCTTCCTCCTGGCCCGCGCCTGCCGCGTGCTATCCAGAGTCTGTTTTGGTTTCGCCGGGCGCAGTGGATGCTCGACACTTGCCAGGCACGCTTTGGCGACATGTTCACGCTGAAGATCGCCTACGAAGGCACATGGGTGGTGACATCCGATCCGGACGCGATCAAGCAGGTGTTCACGGGCGATCCGCGCTTGCTGCACGCAGGGGAGGCCAATCGCATACTGCTACCGGTGCTCGGCCCAAGCTCGGTGCTGTTGCTAGACGAGAAACCGCATCTCAGCCAGCGCAAGCTGATGCTCCCGGCCTTCCACGGCGAGCGGATGAAGCGCTACGGAAAGCTGATGGCGAGCGTTGCCGCGGAGGAGATCGAGCGCTGGCCGCTGGGACAGCCCTACCCGCTGCGTGGGCCGATGCAGGCGATGACGCTCGAGATCGTGTTGCGCGCGGTGTTCGGCGTCGCCGAGGGCGCGCGTCTGGAGACGCTGCGCCACGAGCTTCGCCGTCTGCTTGACACGCTGACCAAGCCCGCCGCCGCCGCGATCCTGCTCACCCTGGGGCCTGATGGCGTGATGCGCCTGGGCCTGTTTCGCCGCGAACTGGAGCGCGTGAACCGCCCGATCTACGAGGAGATCGCCGAGCGCCGCCAAGCGGGCGACCTGGCCGAGCGAGACGACATCATGTCGCTGCTCCTGCAGGCCACGCACGAGGACGGCAGTCCGATGAGCGACGAAGAGTTGCGCGACGAGCTGATCACGCTGCTCGTGGCCGGCCATGAGACGACCGCCAACGCGCTTGCCTGGGCGGTGGAGCGGTTGTGTCGCCATCCCGAGAAGCTGGATCGCCTCACCCAGGAGGCACGTTTGCCCGATGGCGAGCGCCAGGACGAATATCTGAAGGCGACGATCCAGGAGACGCTGCGCTTGCGCCCGGTCATCTCGATCGTAGTTCGACGCCTGGTAGAGCCGATGGAAATCGGTGGGCGCATGTTGCCGGCGGGCTGCTCGATCGTGCCGGCGATCCATCTCGTGCACCGCCGCGGCGACACCTACCCACAGCCCAACGAGTTTCGCCCGGAGCGGTTTCTGGAGAGCGAGGGAGGGCGCCCACCTGGTACCTACACCTGGATTCCCTTCGGCGGTGGCGTGCGCCGCTGCCTTGGTGCCGCGTTCGCGCAGTTCGAGATGGAGTGTGTCCTACGAGAGCTGGTCTTGCGCCGCACGCTCGCGCCCTCGCGCCCCGGGTCAGAGCGCGTGTATCGGCGCGCGATCACCGAGACTCCGCGCCACGACGCCGAGGTCTTGGTGGGGTGCCCCTGACCCGTGCGGAGCGGGGTGCCGCGACCCGTGCCGCGCTGCTGCGCTCCGCGTCGCACTCGATCTGCGAACTGGGGATGCAGGGTGCGTCGATCGACCTGATCGCCGAGCGTGCCGGCTACACGAAGGGCGCCTTTTATGCCCACTTCGCAAGCAAGGAGCAGCTGTTCCTGGCGATGCTCGAGCAGAAGTTCGCCGCCGACCTGCAGCGTCTGGACGCGGCGATGGTCGGCGCGGGTGACGCGACCGAGGAGGCCCGCCACGCGGCCGGCGAGTTCCTGCACTACGTATACCGCGATCCCGAGTGGCCGCGGCTCTACCAGGAGTTCGCGGCCTACGCCGCTCGCAACGAGGACTTCCGCGTGCAGTTCGCCGCGCGCCAGCGCGACCTGCGCGCCGGCATCGCCGAGGTGTTCACTCGCTGGGCATCCTCCTTTGGGGTGAAACCACCACTCGATCCGGCGGATGTCGCGGCGATGACGTTCTTTATGGCCGATGGTTTCCTGATCGACCGGATCGTCGACCCCGAACTCGACGAGGGTCTCTACGAAGCGATGGTCGAGGTGTTCCTGCGCGGCCTGCTCGCGATGGTGCAGGACTCCGCACCCGGCGCCTGAGCTGGACGCTCGCCGGCTGCCAGCTCTCGCGATCCACTTCTGAAACGGCCGTCATCCCCGTTTGAAGTGGCTGCAGCGTTTGAGATCGTCTCTGCGCGGAGTCTGTCATTTCTCATGTGGGCGGCAGCGATTGTCGAGAGGGTGCTGGGCGATTCGCCCTCCCTCGATGAATCCGATGTCAGGAGTTTTGCTATGACCAGCATCGCCGCAAGTCGCCGCAGCGCGAGCGATCATTCTCAGGCTGAGACGCATCGCCGACGCGCAAGAGCAGGTTTCGGCGCCATCGGCGCCGTATTGGCCGCAAGCGCGCTGGCGGCCACTAGCGCTGCTGCCGCAGCTCCTCCGACGGTGACCGAAACATTCCCCTCGACCGGTTCCGAGCAGTCGTTTACGGTCCCGGCCGGCGTGAGCAGCGTTCGCGTCGACGCGATTGGTGCGGCTGGCGAGCAAGCGTTTGGGCCATTCGGCAACGACGGAACCGGCGGCGCGGGCGCCGACGTCGTCGGACAGCTGCCAGTGAGTGCTGGCGAGATGCTGTATGTGGAGGTCGCGGCAGGCGGTTTCAACGGCGGCGGGAACGGAGGAGAGGGCTTCGAGGGCGGGTTTGGCGGCTCCGGTGGTAGCGCGTCTGACGTGCGCACCGTCCCGATGGCCGAACCGGAATCGCTCGAATCGCGGCTACTCGTCGCGGGCGGCGGCGGCGGAGGAGGAGCCGCTTTCCAAAACGGTTCGGGCGGGGACGGCGGTAATGCTGGGAACCCTGGCACCGCGGGCACTGGCGGATTGTCCTCGGCGGATGGTGTCGCAGGTGGCGCGGGCACGCTGACGGGGGGCGGGGCAGGCGGTGCCACGAGTTGCAGCGAACCCGACGTGGACGGCGAAAATGGCAGCCTCGGACTCGGCGGACGAGGCGGTGGCGAGGCCTTTAGCCCATGGTCAAGCGGTGCCGGTGGTGGTGGCGGCGGTTACACGGGCGGCGGGGGCGGCGAGGGTTCCTGCGACCCCAATCCCGAAGACGCCGCGGCGGGCGGCGGGGGCGGCGGATCGAGCTTTGTCTACGGCGGAGCGAGCTTCTCCTCCTTTGGCGCGGCCTCCACGTCAACTGCGCCGTCGGTCTCGATCACATACCTGACGCCTGCGACCGCGACGTCCGACACTTCGGCCGTTACGTTCTCGGCGACGCAGCCGCTGCAGACCGTCAGCGCTCCGCAGACGATCAAGATCACCAACACGGGCGGCAATCCGCTTCAAATCAGCGGGGTCACGTTCGCGGACTCGACCTCGCCACTTTCCACGGACGCTCCCGAAGACTTCTTGATCGGCTCCTCGACCTGTTTTGGCTCGATCGCCTATGAAGAAAGCTGTCAGTTGACGGTGCGTTTCGTGCCGCAGAACGAAGGGACCCAAACCGGGACGCTGCAGATTCTCGGCAATATGGGCGCTGGGCCGACGGTGGTCGATCTAACAGGCACCGGCGGCACGTTGCCACAGGGGCCGCAGGGCAACACGGGCGCGACGGGGCCGCAGGGAGCGGCTGGCGTGCAAGGTCCTCAGGGCACTCCTGGTGCGCAGGGAGCCAAAGGTGAAGTGGGTGCTGCCGGGCAAACCGGCGCAACCGGCTCACAAGGTCCTGCTGGCGAAGCGGGTAAGCCAGGCGCTACCGGTCCCCAGGGCCCGGCGGGTCCGAAGGGCGAACGAGGACCGCGTGGGTTGACCGCAACGTACGTGTGTCACCCGCGCCGACGCAACGGCAGCTACAAGGAGGCGTGCTTCGTGAGCGTCAGAACGCCCACTGGCGCGGCCTCCGTGGCCAGGGTACAGCGCGACGGTGTGACCTATGCGATCGCCACGATCGCTCACGCACCAAGCGCTGGTGCGCTGCTGCTGAAGGCCGAGCGCAAGGTGCCGGCCGGGCGCTACACGCTCGTGCTGCTCACCAAGCACGGCACGAGCAGCGAGACGATCACGATCGGGTGAGCTTCACAGCCCGTGGCGGGCGAGCACGCTTGCCACGGGCCGCGTGTAGC
>DATNKN010000312.1:0-3219 GCA_035603375.1 Solirubrobacteraceae bacterium | reverse complement strand
CGTGAGCACGCCACCCGCCGCCGTTGGCGGCGCAGCTCCGACGGCTGCCAAGCCGGTCGTCAAGAAGTCGCACGCGCCGATCGTCGCGAAGACGCCCAACATCGCCTACAGCGGCCCGGTCTACGAGAAGACCGCCACCGGTCAGGTGGTTCCCTACGCGGCGCCGCAAACTGCGGGCGAAGTCACCTCCACCACCGGTGGCGCGACGGTCGGGGTCGCCGCCGACGTCAAGCCCGAGTTGCTCGTACCGGGCAGCACCGCGCGCTTCATAAACGGCCTCGCGGCCGCGCCCATGTCGGCGCCGCTCGCCGTGCAGGAGATAATTTGGGCCGGCAACCAGATCGTCGGGCTGCCCTACATCTACGGTGGCGGCCACGCCTCCTTTATCTCGCCGGGCTACGACTGCTCCGGCACCGTCTCCTACGCGCTGCACGGAGCGAGCCTGTTGACCACGCCGATGGACTCCACCGAATTCATGAGCTGGGACTCCGCCGGCGTAGGCACATGGGTCACGATCTTCGCCAATGGCGGCCACGCCTACATGACGGTCGCGGGGCTGCGCCTGGACACGAGTCCCGCCAACGACCCCTCGAACCTAGAGGGCCCCCGCTGGCGTCCGCTGCGCCCTGAAAACGCAGGTTTCACGATCCGCCACCCCACGGGGCTTTAGGGTAGCTTCCGGCCGACGCGGCCGGGCGAGTGCGGTGGCTCGGCCGGTGCGAGTGAGGCGGGAGACAGGCGTCGTCGTGGGTGCGCATCGTCGGCTACGCTTGTAGCTCAAGTTCCCTGCCGACAGGAGGATCTAGATGGCCGGTTTGACCGGGCGCATGTCAACCGTCGTGAAGGCCAAGGTCTCCAAGCTCTTGGATCGCGCCGAAGACCCCGCCGAGACGCTCGACTACAGCTACCAAAAGCAGGTCGAACAGCTGCAAAACGTCAAGAAGGGCATCGCCGACGTGGTGACCGCCAAGAAGCGCCTGCAGCTGCAGGAGACCTCGCTTCAGCAGCAGGTCGTTAAGCTCGACACCCAGGCCCGTCAAGCCGTCTCCTCCGGCCAGGAAGACCTTGCGCGCACAGCGCTTGAACGCAAGAACATCGCGCAAACCGAGCTGCAGGGGCTCGACACGCAGGTCGCCGAACTGGAAAGCCAGCAGGAGAAGCTGACCGAATCCGAGCAGAAGCTGCGCGCCAAGATCGAATCCTTCCGCACCAAGAAGGAGGTCATCAAGGCCCAGTACTCTGCCGCCGAAGCGCAGGTGAAGATCTCCGAAGCGGCCACCGGCGTAGGCGAGCAGATGGCCGACGTGGGTCTTGCGATGCAGCGCGCGGTGGACAAGACCGAAAACATGAAGGCGCGCGCCGACGCCGTGCAGGAGCTGGAAGCGGCCGGCACGTTTGACGACGTCACCGCGCTCGGACCCGGCGAAGACGACATCGACCGACAGCTCAAAGCGCTGTCGAGCAAGTCCGCGGTCGACGACGACCTCGCGAAGCTCAAGGGCGAGCTGGGATCGGGTGCTCCGCCCACCGCTGATGCCGCCGCCGGCCAGCTCGGGTCTGGCGCCGATACTCCGGTCGAGGCCGAACCGGCGGGCGATCCGAGTAAGGAGCAGTCGGCATGATCGTGCGTATCTCAGGCGAGGATCAGTACCGGCTCGCCGACGACCTCCACGACCAGCTCGACCAGCTCGCCGGCGCGGCGCATGTCGCTGTGGACGCCGAGGACGAGGCAGGCTTCGCTCGGACTTTGGCCGAGCTGCTCGACTTCGTGCGCGCTCACGGCACCGTGGTCGGCGACGAGGAGATCGAGACGTCGGATGTGATCCTGCCCCCGAGCGACACCACGCTGGACGAGGCTGCGCGTGACTTCACCGGCGAGGGGCTGATCCCCGACTGAAGTTCATGGTCGAGGGATCGATTCCCGACTGAGCGACCTGCCGGGGTCGGTCGTGTCTGAGCTGCCCTGGTCGGTCGTGCGGGGTCCGCTGGGCCCGGTCGGGCCCAGCCGGGAATGCTCGCCGCGCTCGCGCGCGTCGACCCGCGCCGCCCACGCGTCGGCATCGGCCTGGTGAGCGCGCGCGAGGATGCGCCCGTCCTCGAGCACCGCGATCCTGTCTGCCAGCGCCCGTGCCTCCTCCTGGTCGTGGGTGACGAGCACCGCAGTGGTCTCCGTGTCGGCGAGGATTTTCGCTACGTCGCGCCGCAACCCGGCTCGTAGCGGCGCGTCCAGCGAGCTGAACGGCTCGTCCAGCAACATCACCCGCGGGTGAATCGCAAGCGCCCGCGCCAGCGCCACGCGCTGCTGCTGACCGCCGGAGAGCTGGTGGGGATAGCGTCGCTGAAGGCCATCCAGCCCGACCAGCTCCAGTAGATCGTTCGCGGCCGAGCGCTCGCTTCGCGGCAGTCCAAAGCCGACGTTGCCGAGCACGGTCAGGTGGGGAAACAGCGCGCCGTCCTGGGGCACATACCCGATCCCTCGATACTGTGGGTTGATGCTGCGGTGTCCATCGTCGAGCACACGCCCGCCGATCGCGATCGTGCCCGCGTCGAGCGCTTCGAAGCCGGCGATCAGCCGCAACAGCGTGGTCTTGCCGCTGCCCGACACACCCAGCACGGCGGTGATCGACCCCTCGGGCACCGTCAGCTCGACATCGCTCAGCACTGGCGTCGCGCCGAAGCTCTTGCTCACACCGCGCAACTCGATCGTGCTCATGACGGTGCCAGCTGAGGGGCATTGCGCGCGCGATCGAACCACAGCGCCAGCAACGTTGCGGGGATCGCGGCAAGCGCGACTATCACGAGCGCGTACGGTGCGGCCGCGCCGTAGGCGACTTCGCTCTGATAAGCCCAAAACTGGGTGGCCAGCGTCTGCACGCCGATCGGGGCGAGGATCAGGGTTGCCGTCAGCTCGGTCACGGCGATCACGAACACCAGGCAGAATCCGGCCAGCAGCCCGGGGGCCAGCAGCGGCAGCGTGACCCTGAAGAACACCGCGATCGGCCCACGCCCAAGCGAGCGACCGACGTCGGCAAAGCGCGCGGGGGCCTGCGCGACCGAGGTCTTCACGCATACAAGCGCGAACGGGAAGTGCATGATCGCGTAGGCGGCGATCAGCAGCGCGCTCGTCTGGTAGAGCCCGAACGCGTAGCGGGTGGCGAAGAACACGAGGCTGAGCGCCACGACCACGCCCGGGAGCGCGAGCGTGACGAACGTGGCGCG
>DATNKN010000310.1:0-5307 GCA_035603375.1 Solirubrobacteraceae bacterium | reverse complement strand
GCCGTCGTGGGATCGCCAAGTTAGGGGCTCCCTAGGGCGCGGTGGTGCTGGTGGACCCCTTGGGGGCTTTGTAGCCCTTGCAGTCCTGCACCGAGTATTCGGCGCGGCATTCCGTGCGGGCGGTCCATGTCTTGCGGAAGTTCTTGATGAATTCGCTGAGCGCCTTCTGCTGCTTTTCGGCGGCCATCTGCTGAGAGATCGTGGACTGCACCGAGGAGAGCGACTGCTGGCTGCCGGGAATGATCTTCGTTACTTCATAGACGTAGTAGCCGAACGGTGTCTTGATGGGACCGCCGAGCACTTTTACCTTGGCGCCGAACACCGCTTCGCTCAGTGCCTTCTCCTCCTGGCCCTTGACCACACCGGGCAGCGATCCACCGGCGGCCTTGCTGACCGGGTCGATCGATACTGCCTTGGCGACGCTCGCGAAACTCTTGCCGGATTCGATTTCCTTCTTGGCTTTTTCGGCCTGAGCCTGAGTCTTGGTGAGGATGATCAGGATGTTGCGCTTTTCGGGCTGACCGTACTGCGATTTGTGCTGTTCGAAGTACGATTCGATTTCCTTCTTGCTCGGCTTCTTCTGAGCATTCTTGGTGATCTTCTGCTGGATCTTCGTCGAGAGTTCGTCGAGCTTCACACGCAACAGCAGGTCGGAAACGGTGTAGCCGGTGCTGGCCAGGAACTTCTGGAAGGCCGCTTCGGTCGGGAACTGCTGGTTCTTGATCTTGCTGAACGCCTTCTGCACTTCGGCGTCGGACATTTTTATGCCCTGTTCGTTGGCCTCGCCGAGCAACCAGTTGGCGGATATCAGGAAGCCAAGAGTTGTCTGCTTCAGCGACTGATACTGCTGTTCGCACTGGCTCTTGAGCTGTGCGGCGGTCGGCTTGGACTGGCCCTTGGCGGGCTTTGGCGCAGTGGCTTCAAGGTGCGCTATGCAGGTCGTGTAGTTGGGCGGGTCGGGCACGACCGCTTTGGCCGCGGTCGTCGTGCCGGTCGTGGAGGCGGAACTCGCGTTCGCCGCGACCGTCATCCAGTGGTTGAACGTCGCGACGGTCACCGGAGTGCCGTTGACGCTGGCGACAGCGTTGCCGGGCACACCGCCTCCACCGCACGCGGTGAGCGTTACCCCCGTAATCAAAACGGCGCCAAGCGCCGCGATCTGACCCTTTAGTTTGGACACGACGCGGGCACTCTAGCGGAAACAACCCAAGCCGTGCTTAACGACTTCCTTAAAGATCCCTAAGCGCCCTTCGGGACTTGACGCGGCCCCCGCGGGGGCGCACCTCCTCACGGGTGGGATCGGGTCCATTAGGCGGCTTCGCGCACGACTGCCAGCAACACATCGGCAGCGCGCACGACGGTCGGGAAGCGCTCCTCACCCTCCTTTGGCACGCGCACCGACACCTGTGAGCGTCCCGACTCGTACAGCGCCTCGGGCAGCTGCTCGCGCAGGCGCTTGGCGCGCACCGAGTCCAGCTCGATCGGCGTCACCGCGAGCCGGTCGCCGCGGAAGCTCACCGCCCGCGCGCCCGCTTGGCCGAACTTGATGCGCGCCCGCTGCAACGCGAGCAGGTTCGCAAGCGGCTCGGGGACGGGGCCGAAGCGATCCTCCAGCTCTTCGCGCAGGCGTTCCACATCGGCCACGTCCAGGGCCGAGGCGACGCGGCGATGGACGTCGATCTTGGCCTGCTCGTAGGCGATGTAGTCGGCGGGGATGTAGGCGTTGACATTGACGTCGAGGCGCACGGGCTCGGGCAGCTCTGCGTCTTGCCCACCCGCGTCCCCCGAGCCGTCGGCCGAGCTCGACTGGCGAACCGCTTCGTCAAGCATCTGCATGTACAGCTCGAACCCGAGCGCCGCGACGTGGCCGGACTGCTCGTCGCCGAGCAGGTTGCCGGCGCCGCGAATCTCAAGGTCGCGCATCGCGACCTTGAAGCCTGCTCCCAGCTCGGTGTAGTCCGAGAGCGCCGAGAGGCGCTGCGCCGCTTCAGGGGTGAGCGTGGCCGCCGAGTCGTAGAGCAGGTAGGCGTAGGCGCGCTCACGGCTACGCCCCACGCGGCCGCGGATCTGGTAGAGCTGGGCGAGCCCGAAGGCGTCGGCGTGCTCGACGATCAGCGTGTTGGCCTGCGGGATGTCGATGCCCGACTCGACGATCGACGTGCACACGAGCACGTCCGCGCCGCCCTGCAGGTAGTCCATCATGACCGTCTCCAGCTCGCCCTCGGGCATCTGCCCGTGGGCGACGGCGAAGCGCACACCGGGGCACATCGCGCGCAGACGCTCGGCGGTGTCCTCGATCGACTCGACGCGGTTGTGCATGAAGAACGCCTGCCCGCCGCGCGCGTGCTCGCGCAAGATCGCGCGCTTGACGAGCTCCTCCTCATACTCGCCCACGTACGTCTTGACCGGCCTGCGGCCTTCCGGGGGCGTCTCGATCACCGATATCTCGCGCAACCCCGCCAGCGACATCTGCAGGGTGCGGGGAATCGGCGTTGCCGACATCGAGATCACGTCCACCTTCAGCTTGAGCTGGCGCAGCAGCTCCTTCTGCTTGACTCCGAAGCGCTGCTCCTCGTCCACGATCAGCAGGCCGAGATCCTTGGCGCGCACGTCGCGCGAGAGCACGCGGTGGGTACCGATCAGGATGTCCACGGCACCGCTCGCGAAGCCGGCAAGCGCCTGCTTCTGCTCGGCCGCGGAGCGAAAGCGCGAGACGTGCTCGACCGTGAGCGGATAATCGGCGAGGCGCTCGGAGAAGGTGCCGTAGTGCTGCTGGGCGAGGATCGTGGTGGGCACGAGCATCAACACCTGCTTGCCATCGCCGGCGGCCTTGAAGGCGGCTCGCAGGGCAACCTCGGTCTTGCCGTAGCCGACGTCCCCACACACAAGCCGATCCATCGGGCGCGGTGCTTCCATGTCGGCCTTGACGAGTTCGATCGCCTCCAGCTGGTCGGGGGTCTCGGTGTAGGGGAAGCGCTCCTCGAACTCGCGCTGCCAGTCGGTGTCGGGCTCGAAGGAGTGGCCGGCGCGGCGCCGACGCTCGGCATAGAGGCTGAGCAGCTCGCCGGCCAGCTCCTGCGCGGCGCGGCGCGCACGCGCCTTCATCGCCTCCCAACGCGAGCCGCCGAGCTTTGACAGTGGCGGCCCGTCTTCCCCGCCGGCCCCCACATAGCGCGAGATCTTGGCGAGCTGGTCGGTGGGGACGAATACCTTGTCGTCGCCCTGGTATTCGAGATAGAGATAGTCGCGCGTGACACTCGCAACGGTGCGCGTCTCAAAGCCCGCAAAGCGAGCGACACCGTGATCCTCATGCACCACGATGTCGCCGGTACGCAGCTCCGTGAACGAGCGCAACACGCCACGCCGCGCCGATGGCCCGCCCGGCCCGCTTTGCCCCTTTCCGCCCATGCTCGCGCGCCGACGGCGCAGCAGCCGATGCTCGGGGAACACCGCGAGCTTCAGAGATGGCGCGACAAAGCCCTCGCGCAACGACGCCGCGGCGAAGCGCAACGAAGCCTCGAGCGGTACGCGCGCGACGTCGACATCGGTGTCCAACCAGTCTGCTTTCAGGCGGCCGAGGTTGTAGGCGGCACGCTCGCCTTCGCCCCGGCGGGGGAAGGCAACAACCGTGCGATAGCCCGAGCGCACGAGCTTCTCAAGCTCCGGCTCCGCTTCGGCCAGCGAGCGAGCAGCGGTGTCGGCCGCGGAAGCTCGCAGCTCGATCTCCTGTCCGCTCGACATCGAGGACAGCCAAATGCGTGTGCGGGCAGCCAAACCGGACTGCACCTCCTCCGGGCTCACGTAGAGGTGATGGGCATCCTTGTCGGCGAAGGCCGCGCACACATCGCTCCAGTGGTCGGTGAGAGCGGGCGCCAGCTCCTCCTCGGCGGCGACGATCACCTGCGCACGCGCCACCGCGCCAACCGGATCGCCATTGCCCGCGCTCCCGCCGCCCGAACCGCCGCCGCGCGCGGTATCGGAGCCCGCCCCGTCGATCAAGTCGAGCAGCGCGCCGAAGCGATCGACGGGCAGCAGTTCGGCGATGTCGGGCCTGCCATCCCCCTCCGCCTCCTCGGCGCCATCGCCAGCCGCGAACGCGCCGGTGGCGGCGGCAATCTCCGCCAGCTCGCGATGCTCGGGGGCAAGCTCCGCGGCGGGCGCGATCTCGACCTCCTCGATGTCCCCGAGCGAGCGCTGTGTAAATGTGGAGAACCAGCGCAAAGATTCGATCTCGATGTCGAACATGTCCACGCGCACGGCGTGCTCCTCGGTGGCGGGAAACACGTCGAGCAAGCCCCCGCGCATCGCAAACTGCCCACGCTCCTGGACCTGATCGACGCGCTCGTAGCCAGCCCCCACCAATTCGGCCGCGCACTCGTCGAGGTCGAGCAGCTCACCCGCGCGCAGCGTGAAGGAGTGCGGACGAAGCTCTGGGTCGGGCACCTTCTCCGACAGCGCCACGGCGGAAACCACCACGACCGGCGCGTCCGCATCGCTTGGGGGCGACAGCAAATCGTCGAGTGCCGCGACACGCAGGCCGACGAGGTGCGGCGGCGGGGTCAGGTGCGACTCGTAGGCGACCCCGCGCGAAGGGTAGTAGCGCACTCGCCTCGGCGCGAGCCAGGCCCGCAAGTCGCCCGCCAGATCGCGCGCGGCACGATCGTCGCCAACCACCACGAGCGTCGGACGCGCGGCGTCCCGGTCGGCGAGCGCGGCAATCGCGTACGGGCGCAGTGAGGACGACACGAACGCGTGCCCCCCCTCGCCGGCAAGTCGAGCAGCCCCCGCGTCCTGGTCGATCGCGCCTAGCAGTGCGCGCAGAGCCATCGCCTCAACGCTCCTCCCGCGCTGCCGAGCGGCGCGCCAAGCGCGACGCATGCTTGCCGGCCGTGCCGGCTCTCGATCTCCTGACGCGCATAGCTACACGCCTTCATCTAGCAGCACGCGCTCGACCGCCTGGGCGGCGCTGCCGATCAGATCCTCGACTTCGCCCGAGGACTCGCGAAAGCGTCCGAGCACATACGCTGAGACGATCTCCGGATCGGTCGATTTGGGCCGCCCGACGCCCACTCGCACGCGCACGAAGTCCGCGCTGCCAAGCTCGCGCTTGAGCGACTTGAGCCCGTTGTGACCGGCGAGCCCACCGCCTACCCGCGCCCGCACCTCGCCGAACGGCAGGTCGATCTCGTCGTGGACCACCAGCACGCGCTCCAGCGGCAGCTTCAGCGCGCCGCGCGCCGGGCCGACGGAGCGCCCGGCGTCGTTCATGAAGGTCTGCGGGCACAGCACCGCCACCTGGGGGCCCCG
>DATNKN010000305.1:0-3040 GCA_035603375.1 Solirubrobacteraceae bacterium | reverse complement strand
GGCATCTCGAGCGTCGGTTCGTATACGAGCCCGGTGAGCGGACTGTAGGACTGCGGCGTCCAGTGGTGCACAGCCTCGAAACTCGGCCACAGCAGGATGTTCTTCGTTTCGTACTTGGCGCCGGGCGCGAGAACCGGCTTGCCGGTCTGAAGGTCCACGTGATCGGCCCACGTCACCGTGCCCAGCTTGTCGGCCGAGAGCAACTCACCCTTCTCGCGATCGAGAACGTAGAAGAAGCCGTTCTTCGCGGCATGCAGGAGCACCTTCCGCGCTTTGCCGCCCAGGGTCAACGTCGCCAGAGTCATATCGGTGGCGGAGTCGTAATCCCAGGAGTCGCCGGGAGCCGTCTGGTAGTGCCACACATAGCGACCGGTATCGGCATCGAGCGCAACCACAGAGGCGATAAAGAGGTTATCACCGCCCTGAGGACTACGAATCTTCCAGTTCATTGGCGTACCGTTGCCGGTACCGATGTAGAGGCGGTTGTACTCGGGGTCGTAGGTCATGGCGTTCCAGGCATCACCGCCGCCCCCGTACTTCCACCACTCTCCGCTCCAAGTCTTGGCGGCCATATCCATCACATCGTCCGAAGCTGCGCCATCCTTAGTGCCGGGCTTGCCCGGGACGAGGAAGAAGCGCCAGACCTGCTTACCCGATTCCGCGTCGTAGGCCGTCACGTAGCCCCGCAGCGGTGCAAAGTCCTCGCCGGCGAAGCCGATGACAATCTTGCCGTTGAATGCACGCGGCGCGCCGGTGATCACCGCGCCATTCCCCGGATCAACCGTCTGGACGCTCCAGGCGAGCGTGCCGTCCGCCGCATTCAGGGCAATTAAGCGGCCATCGGTCGTTCCCGCATAGACTCGGTTACCCCAGAAGGCGATCCCGCGGATTCCCCAGGCCACCCGCATCTTTGCGCCCGCCGCCTCTGGTGCCTTGGCATCATAGCGCCACAACAGCTTGCCGCTCTTCGCATCGACGGCGTGGATAATGCCATGCCCGGCGCCCAGATAGATCACGCCATTGACGGCCAGCGGTACGGTGATGGAGTTCGTCACGTCCAGATCGAGGGTCCACGCCAGGCCCAATCGTTTGATGGTCTCAGTATTCACTTGAGTCAGCGGGCTGTAATGACCCTCGCTGAAGGTGCGCCCGTAGGCTGACCAGTTCGTGCCGTCCTGTTCGTTTGCCAGCGCGGTATTGTCGATAACCTGCGGCGCGCGATCGCCCGCACCGAGAATCGTCACGCACGCGACGAGTACCGCTAATCGACAGATCATTTCTGGCCGCCCTGCTGACCCAGCGCTCAAGCGTCGAAGTATAGTCTCCAATGGCTCGTTTTTTTCCCGCCCAGCACCTCACGCCGATCGCGGCAAAGTGAGCGTCTCGGATCTCGTACTATACTTTGAGCCAGACTCGCCGTTCGATACGCGTGGCTTTTCACGCGATGAGTACTCGGTGCACGGGGTTCGCACGGTCGTCTATAGCATCGGTTCAGGCCCAGCGGTCGTATACTGGCACGGCCGCGGCACCTGGCACGGCTTTGCGTGGGCGCGCGAGCTTCGAGGTCACTTCAAAGTCCTGCTGCCCTATCACCCAGGATTTGGAGAATCCGCGGACGATCCGACGATCGGCTCGCTCGATGATTACGCGTCTCACTACGTGGCACTCTTCGATCAGTTGCAGCTACCGCAGGTGTCGCTGATCGGTGCGTCCTTCGGCGGCTTCATGTCCGCCCACTTTGCAACGGCCCACCCCGAACGGGTCGGCAAGCTCGTCCTGGCTGCCCCGTTCGGGCTCTCATCGCCCGAGTACCCACGCCCGGACTTTCGCAACGTGCCACTGCAGGCGCTGAAGGCGTGGTTCGTCGTCGACACGTCGCTCGTGGAACCGTTTTGGCCCGATCGTTGGATCGAGCGCCGGGAGCGTGAGCAGGCATCGGGCGAGCGTGTCCTCGCCGGAAGCCCGTCGGGTCCGGCCTGGGTGAGCGGCCTTCCACACGCGGAGATCCGGATCGTCGATAATGCGGGCCATCTGTTGCTCGATGAATCCGCGGAGGCGCGTCGTGAACTTGAGATCTTTCTGCGTTAGCGTCGCGCTCTGCGCGCTCCCTGTCCTGTTACCTGCCGCCGGTAGCACGCAAACCCCTGCTACGGGCACGCTGGCCTACGTGCGGCTCTATGCCGATGCCAGCGGCATCACCCACTTCGCCGACGAGCAGTTGGTGCTGACGCCGGCCGGTGCCGGGGCCACCGCGGAGGAGCGCCTGTTCGTGAATCGACTCGGCGATCTCAAAGGCGTCATGTTTGCAAAGCTCAAGGCCGGCACCATCGAGAACTGGCACGTGGCGCCCCGGCGTCAGTTCATGCTCTGCGTGCGCGGCATCGTCGAGATCACGGCAGCCGACGGCGAGAAGCGCCGCATGACACCGGGGCAGTTCATGCTGCTCGAGGATCTCAGCGGCCGCGGACACCGAACGCATGCCCTCGGGGATGAGGACCACGTGGCGCTCGCACTGCCTGTGCCCGAGGGCATTCCCACACATTGAGACGGCCCTACTTTGCGGTCAGCACGTCACGACCAACGAGTCGAAACACGTTGAGCAACGCGGCGCGCGCAGCGTCCCGATCAGCGCTGAGATTGCGCAACCGCTCGCGATCAGCACGTCGGCGTTCAGGATCGCGCTCGGAGATGCGCCGGCGATTCTCGCGCGCCATGGGCGCGGTAATCTCGACGAACACCCGGCGGCGCTCGGCCGCCCAGGCGTCGAGCACGCGCTGATCACATCGACCCTCGATGACCGCGAGCAAAGCGTCCGCGAGTGAAGTGCAGTCGAGCAGTCCCCCGGTCAGACCGAGGCCGCCGATCGGATTGACCAGATGCGCCGCATCCCCTGCGAACAGCACGCGGCCGACCCGGAACTGCTCGAGGCATCGTTCGTGGACGCGATACGGGGCTATGGCCTCCGGCCGGCAAGCGGGTAGACCGGGAGCGAACAGGGCGTAGCACTCTGGCTGGCGCTTGCGAACTTCGTGCTCTGACA
>DATNKN010000283.1:0-10810 GCA_035603375.1 Solirubrobacteraceae bacterium | reverse complement strand
CATACACGCGCGTGGCGCGCGCGTGGCCGAGCAGGCGCAACGCCCACACCAGCGGCTGACCGTCGGGCACCGCCAGGGTGGCGTCGAGCACGGCGCGCATCGTGGCGGGGTCGTCGCGCGCGGACATGACGAGGTTGACCGCCGCCGCCGTCAGCCAACCGCGCGCATCCGCCGCGACCATCGCGTCCATCCACTCGATCACCTGCTCGTAGCTGGACACCGCGAGCGGCACGCCGAGAACCTCAAAGCGCGGGGGAGGCGCCGGTGGCACCAGGGGAGGAGGAGTTGCGGACTCGGGGATCGGCTGAGACTACCCGCGTGCGGCGCGTCTCGCCGGGCCTTTCGGCCCCGAGATTGGTCGAAAGGCGATCGGCCCGCTGTGCTTTTCCACCCCGACGTCCGATGGAACGGGTTGGATGAGTGGCACAATTCGCAATCTTTGGGGCAGCGTCGCCTCCGTGTGCGCATGAGTCCGGCCGGGCTGCGCCGCTACAGGGCCGAGCGGCTCTTGCGCAGGGACTTCGCGGGGCTGCGCGCCAAGGTGCTCGCCGTCGTGCGCGCGCAGCTGCGCAGCAAGGGCATCGCGCTCGACCCGGCCGACCTCGAAGCCTCATACGCGCAGGCGTGGCATGGCCTGTACGCGAGCGTGCTCGGTGGGGAGGAGATCGAGAACCCGACGGCGTGGCTGGTGCTCGTGACGTTTCGCCGCGCCATCGATGAGAGCCGCGCGGCCAGTCGCACCGGGGCGATCGGGAATGGGGATTTGGGGTCCTACCCTCAGCAGTTGGACGCCGGGGCACTGGACATGGCTTCAGAGCTGGATGACCGCACACGCCTGCGGCACGTGTTCGAGGCGATGCGCGCCACCCTCTCCGAGCGCGAGTGCGAAGTGGCGTCGCTGTGCTACCTGCAGGGACTCTCCCGTGCCGACGCAGCGCAGCGCATGGGTGTCAGCGAGGCGCGGATGCGCAAGCTGATGGAGGGCGCTGGCCCCGGACGGCCGGGCGTCGCTGCCAAGGTCGGCGAGCTGCTCGACACGATCAAGGCCGGCGGCTGGTGCGAGCGGCAATCTTCGCTGATGCGCGCCTACGCGTTCGGCATTCTCGACCCCGAGGGCGAGCGCCACGCGCTGGCGGTAGCGCACTGCAACGAGTGCCCAGCCTGTCGTGCCCACGTCGCCTCCCTACGCGGCCTGGCAAGCGTCCTGCCGCTGCCGCTGCTGCCACAACTTGGGTTTGCCGGCGGCGGGAGCACCAAGACTGGCGCCGGAGCGGCCTCCAAGGCTTCGAGCGGCCTCTCGGGCTCGCTGACGGCCAAGCTTGCCGTCACGGCTGTGGTGCTGCTGGGTGCGGGTTATGGCTTTGTGGGAAGTCGCGCTCATGGCAGTACGCCTACTCATCGCGCCATAGCTCCGCCAGTGGCAGCGAGCAAACCGCTCGTTCGTGCGTCTCGGGTGTCGAGGAGCGCTCATGTACACAAGCGTCCCGTGCACAGGCACTCGTTGCCGGTGCATGCACATTCGGCCCCTCGGGTACGCGTCACTAGCGGATCGTCCGGCTATGAGTTCAGTCCGGAGCGAGTCGGTGGTCAATCCTTGTCGGCGAGGGCCGCTTCGCCGAGCAGCGCCGGGGCCAGCGAATTCGGCATCGAATAGCACGGACGCGGTCGCGGGAGAAGTTCAGCTCCCGCTGTGCCTGCGTCCCGTCGCAAGGGCTGGCTCAGCCCAAACTACCGCACTCCCCACCTGGGCGTGGGGCCGGCCTCAAATGCGCGGAAACACCTGCGTCAAGCGCTTCATCGCGAGCGGGTTGCCGCGTGGGCGCAGCTTGCGCGTCGCGACTGCTCGCAGCGGGTCGAGTCGTTGGCCGACGATGTCGACGAAGTCCTGGTAGGACACGCGCAAGCGCAGGTCCGGACGCGGTGCCGCGCCCTGCTGCACCGTGCTCGACCCGTTATCCACGCGCAGATGCCACGTCGGCATGTCCTCGTCTGTGAACTCCCACTGAAACGTGGTCGCTCGCTTGAGCCCGTGCTGGGGGTTGACCTGGCGGCGGATCGTGTCGAACAGCAGCGCCACCGTCTCCGGATCGCGCTTGGACGGTCCCTCGCGCACACCGATGATGCCCGCCTTCGCGAGCGTGCGCCCGCGCTCGGTTACTTCCACGGGCGCCAGTCCCGGCGGCAGCAGCGGCGGCCCTGGCAGGCTCTCGGCGGGCATCCCGGCCGAGCGCAGCTTGGTCGTCATCGAAGTCAGCCCCTCGACGCCCACCTCGTCATAGGTCGCGCCGAACACGGTTATGTAGGTTTCGTCCCAGTTCGGCGGCATCAGCACCTGCGCGGTGTATCGCGTCACTTCCTGCAGCAGTTTCGAGACCGCCTTTGGCACGCCGATCGGGTCTTCGCGCTTGAGGTCGGCCAGCAGCTTCACGCCGAACCCGATGTGTCGCTGCTCGTCGGCGGCGATGTTCTGCATTCCCTGTCGGAACGCGGGCAGCACGTCGCGCTCTTCCAGGTAGCTGCAGATAAAGTGCTGCCCCGGCTGGGCGAGAGAGGCCTCGATCACGACGTGATAGAGCGTCACCGCCGCCGCCAGCTTCGCGGGTGAGCGGTCCGCGCGCAGCTCGTCGGCCATCGTGTCCAGGCGCTCGAAAATCTTGCGAAACCCGGGTGTCAGCTGCGGCTTGATCGCTTTCAGCCCGCTGTCCATCGAGCCGTCGCCGATCCCACACACCTCCTGCATGAAGCGCTTGAAGAACACCGCGTGGCGGGCCTCGTCGACCTGCTGGGTGGTGAGAAAATACTTCTGCTCCTCCCTCGGCGCCGCGTCGATGTAGGGGGAGAGATTGTCCGCCACCGCATCCTCGCCCCAGAAGAACAGCGAGTAGTTCCACAGCGCCGCCTTGCGCTCGAAATCGGT
The DNA here is from genome assembly GCA_035603375.1 of Solirubrobacteraceae bacterium. Lineage (GTDB taxonomy): Bacteria > Actinomycetota > Thermoleophilia > Solirubrobacterales > Solirubrobacteraceae > Palsa-744. Next base: position 7,893 of record DATNKN010000283.1, on the reverse strand, counting down.
GAACTTCTCGCGCCACTGCTTGGCGTCCTCGGTGAAGTCCAGCTCCGTCGCGCTCCAGTTGCCGCGCTCCCAGCGCGCATACAGGTCCTCATAGGAGATCGCGTCGGCGGGCAGGCTGCCCAGTGCCTTGCCGTTCTGTGGGGCCGTCGTTGCCGTGCTCGCCATATCTCCGCTCCTATACCGTTTGTTTGGCTGGACAGCCAGTTCTCTGCAATGTAGCGGATGGGTGGCTTGTGCGCGAAGCGGGCGCGGATCGTCCGCGAGGCAGGCAGGCGAGGTGGGCGCGGTTCACGCGCGCGGCAGGCACAGGCACGCGTAGTGCACCGTATACAGCCGTTTCGCGAGCCTCGGCGAGAGCGCGTGCAGCCCGCGCCGCACACCCCACTTGCCGGTCGCGGCCACGTTGGCCGCAGGCGTGTCGGCGAAGAACCGGTACACCGCCAGCGGCAGCGGGTCCTCGAGCTCGCCGACGACGTTCAGGCCCGCCCGCGCAACGGTCGCGCGCATCGAGGCGCGGCTCAGTCGCTGCAGGTGGCCGACTTCGTCGGCGTGCTCGCGCTTGCCCGCGCGCTTCGCCGAGAGGTTGTCCTCCAGCGGCACCTCCACCACCACCGCCCTGCAGGCGCGTGCCGCCTCCGCCAGCAGCGCGGCCGGGTCGGGCACGTGCTCCAGCACGTGCGAGAGGATCCCCAGCTCGTACGAGCCGGCGGGTGCTGACAGGTGGGCACCGTCGTACAACTCCACCGAGGCGATCTCCGCGCGTTTGCTCGCGATCCGCACCGCCGCCTCGGTTATCTCCACGCCGTGCAGCTCGCCGCCCAACCCGCGCGCGCTCAACTCGCTCAGCAGCGCCCCGTCGCCGCAACCCACCTCCAGCGTGCTCGCCGGACGGATACCGGCCCGAGCGCACAGCGTCGACACGTGGTCGGCCTTGCCCCTGGCTCCGAGCGCGCGCCAGCGGGCATATAGCTGAGCTTGCTCTCCCTCGTGGGCGTATGAGTCGTCGTAGAACGCAACCAGGCCGTCCCCGTCCACGGCTGCCTGCGCCGACGGCCTGCCGGTCGCGGCTGGGCGGCTTGCGTCGGTCGCGCGGTTCGCGGCAGATGGGTCGGCGGCAGGCCCGTTCGTCGCGGGCGGATGCTCGGCGTGCGGGCGGTTCGCGCGGGAGTCGGGCACCGCGACGATTATGCTGGCCGCGATGACGCGATGGCTGAAGGTGTCGCTGACCCAGGCGCCTGCCACCGTTCCCGCGCTGGCCGCGGTTGTGCTGCTGGTCGTGTGGGCCACCAGCCAGGCGGGCTACCCGGTGACCCACTGGGCTCCCGGTGGGCTGGTCCTGCTCGCGCTGCTCGCGATCGCGGTCGCGGCGGTGCCATTGCGCTTCGCCGAGATCCCGCTCGCCGTAAAGCTCGCGCTCGCGTGCCTGGCGGCGTACACCGCCCTCAGCTACCTCTCGATCCTGTGGGCCGACGTGCCGGGCGACGCGTGGGAAGGCGCCAACCGCACGCTGCTCTACCTGCTCGTGTTCGCGCTGTTCTCACTGTGGCGCGGTCGCGGTGCGAGTGCTGCGCTGCTGCTCTGCGTATGGACGCTCGCGCTGATCGGGCTTGCCGTCTATGTGGCGCTGCGGCTGAACACCAGCACCGGTGCGAGCTTTGCCGCGCTGTTCTCCGGAGAACGCCTCAGCTACCCCGTCGGCTACCCCAACGCGACCGCCGCCCAGTGGCTGATGGCGTTCTGGCCGGCACTGCTGCTCGCGCGCGGCGCGCGCCTGCCGTGGGGCCTACGCGGGCTGCTCGCCGGCGGCTCGGTGGTACTCGCCGGTGTGGCGCTGCTCAGCTTGAGTCGGGGCTCCCTCTATGCCACGCCGGTCATGGTCGTGCTGGTGTTCGCGCTCGTGCCGCAGCGGCTGCGCACGTTCGCGACCGCCGCTCCGGTCGCCGTCGGCATCGCCGCGACGGCGCCCCTGTTGCTGCGCGTCGGCGACCGCATACGGGTTGGCGCAAGTCCCCAGGCAGCGACCCACACCGCGGTGCTCGCGATGTTCGCCGCCGCTCTGCTGGTCGGCCTGGTTGTCGCCGCGGCCGCGGCCGCGGAGAGCCGCCGCTCGTTCTCGCCGAAAGCGGTTGCGGGTGTGCGGCGCACGGTTCTGGCTGTCGCCCTGGCAACCCTGCTCGCACTGCTTGTCGGCGGTCTCGCCGTCGCCGGCAACCCGCTTACGCGTGTTCGCCACAGCTGGGAAAGCTTCAAGGGCGGCTACACCGCCGAATCCGCCGGCAGCAACCGCCTGCTGGGGGGGCTTGGCAGCAATCGCTACGACTTCTATCGCGTGGCGCTGAACGAATTCGACAGCCATCCGCTGCTCGGCATCGGCGTGGACAACTTTCAGCAGCAGTACCTTGCGCATGGCCACAGCGACGAGACGCCTCGCTACCCCCACAGCGTAGAGCTGCGCACGCTCCTCGAGACGGGTCTGGTCGGCGCACTGCTCGCCGTCGTCGGGTTCGGGGCGGCGCTGCTGGGCGGATGGCGCGCGATGCGCGAGGACGATCCCCTGGCGCGAACGGTCGCCGCCGCCGCGCTCGCGGGCTTCGCCTACTGGACCGTGCACGGCTCGTTCGACTGGTTCTGGGAGTTCGCCGGCCTCGGAGCGTCCGCGTTCGCGCTGCTCGGCATCGCCTGCTCGCTGGTCCCCGCGCGGGCTCGGGCCTCCGCTCCGGCCGGCGAGCGCGATACCGGCGCCGCCTCCGGCCCCGCACTTGGGCGCCCCGTCGACCCCGTCACCGCACCGGCCGGCGTTCAGCTCTCCGTCGGCGCGCGCGCCAAGCACGGCCGCCCGATCGCCCGTCTCTGCCTATGGGTGACCGTTTCCGCGTTTGCCCTAGCCGCGGTCGCCTCGCTGGTGGCGCCGTGGCTCAGCGAACGCCAGGTGCAGAGTGCAGCGAGCATCTGGTCGAAGGCGCCGTTGGTCGCATACGCGCGCTTGAACAACGCCGCCAACCTCAACCCGCTGAGCGACAAGCCCTATTTGCTGGCTGGCAGCATCGCCCTGCGCTATGGCGATATCGCTCGCGCCGAGCACGATTTCTCGCTGGCACTGAAGCGCGTGCCCGGCGACGCCTACGCCACGCTCGAGCTTGGCGCGATCGCCTCCGAACTCGGTGAGCATGCTCGCGCGCTGGTGCTGCTCGAAAGCGCGGTGCGCCTGAACCCGCGCGACCCGCTGGCGCGTCAGGCGCTGCGCACGGTTCGCGCGGGCCGGCGGGTCAGCGTCGAAGAGTTGAACCGCTCAATCCTGCTCAACGCGGAACGTCTCGCGTAAATATCCCGCGATTGCGGGTTATCCTCTACGAATCGCCCGCTGCGTTCGCTAGCGTAGGGGTTCAGTCAGGTCGGCTCCGACACCCGGCGCCTCGTCGGGCTTCATAAACGGCGCGATCTGACGTCATAGCCAAACGCCAACCGGGCGAGGCACGATCCGTAGAAGGCACGGAGAGCAAGCTTTGTGTTGCTCAAGCCAAGTCAGGGAACCCAAGGTAGGGAAATGAATCGCAACACCCGGATAGCATCGCTACTAGGCCTGGCGGGTTGTCTGTGTGTGTCGCTCGCTCAGCCCGCTCTCGCTGCTGGTCCGCTGCTCAGCGGCTATGGCGGTCCCGGCGCGGGCGAACAGGCAATTCTCGGAGCGACGCTGCTCGGCGGTCACCGCGGAGGCTCCGGTTCGGGACGCCCCGCGGACTCGCAAACTTCCGGTGGTGCGGTGCCGGGTAGCTCCAGCGCCACCGTAGCGGGTGGCTCTACGCGTTCGAGGAGCTCGGGGACGGGGGGGACGGTGCCCGGCGGAACGTCGCCGCCCGGCTCCGGCGGCGCGCATGGGTCGAGCGGGACGCGTGGGTCTGCTGACAGGAGCGCCACCCACGGCTCGTGGCGTGACGGCGAACGGGTCGTCGTCCACGCCTATGTGTATCCAAGCTCGTTGCGCCTGGCCTCAGCCGACTCCTCCGCGCTCGCGATCTCCGGCGGCGAGGCGCTACTCACGATCCTCGCGATCGCGACGCTCGCGTTGGTGGGTGTCCTGACGGTGCGACTTTCCCGGCTACAGCGGTAGCGCCGGCCGGTCGATAGAGAAAACAGACGCGCCCGGAGCCCCTCAACACGATGCCGATTTCCCGACAAACCTCCACGACAGTCCCACTGACCGGCCAGCTGCCCGTCAGTCGCGACGCCCCATATCCCCATCATGTGCGACGCGGAGCCTTCCACGGGCCACTGCAGTGGTTGCTCGAGGGCACGGGCTGGAGCGTGTTGCGCCCCGCCGCCGACCTCTTGCTCATGTATGTCGGAGTCGTGGCCGCCCTTGGCGGTCTCGGCGCCACGCTCGCGGTGCCCAGTGTCAGCGCACCGCTGCTCGCACTGCCGCCGATTGCGCTGCTGCTGCTGTATCTGCGTGGTCTCTATCGCACGCGCCTTCGTTCGATGATCCTCGACGCGGTCGTGCCGGTCATCAGCGCCGTCTCGGTCGCGGCGATGGCGGTCGCGATGTTCGGGTCGTTTGCCAACGGCGCCGTACCGAACCCACACGACTGGATACGGGCATGGCTGTTCGCGCTGCTCGGTCTCGGTGTGGGCCGTACCCTGCTCGCGTTTGTCCAGCGCTCGGCGCGCCGTCACCGGCGCGTGGGCAAGCCCGTCCTGATTATGGGCGCCGGCCTCGTCGGCTCGCAGGTTGCGCGCCGCCTCGACAGTCATCCCGAGTACGGGCTGGCTCCCATTGGCTTCCTCGATGACGATCCCCGCTCGGTTGCCGAGGTCGGCGGACGCGACGTGCCGGTGCTCGGCACCGCTGAGGACCTCGACAAGATCGTCGAGCGCAGCGGCGTGCGCAACGTGATCGTCGCGTTCTCCTCGGTCGCGGACGCCCGTGTCAGCCGCCTGATCCAGCGCTGCCAGGAGCTGGGCATCGAGGTGTCGGTCGTGCCGCGCATGTTCGACACGATCAACGACCGCGTCGGCTACGACACCGTTGGCGGGCTGCCGCTGCTGTCCTTCGCCGGCGTCAACCCCAAGGGCGTGCAGTTCGCGATCAAGCACGTAATCGACCGCGTGTCCGCCACGCTGCTGCTGATCGCGCTCTCGCCCGTGATCGTGCTTGCCGCGATCGCCGTGCGCCTGAACTCGTCCGGCCCCGTGCTGTTTCGCCAGCGCCGAGTCGGACGCGACGGGACGGCGTTTGACCTCTACAAGTTCCGCTCGATGCGGATCGACCCTGTGCCTGCCGCGCGAGTTGTCGGCGACGTCGACGCGCTCGAGAACGCGCTGGCTGTGGACACGGCGCCCGGCGGCGTCGAGGGCGAGGATCGGCGCACGTTCGTCGGGCGGATTCTGCGACGCACCTCGATCGACGAGCTGCCGCAGCTCGTCAACGTGCTGCGTGGCGACATGAGCCTCGTCGGCCCGCGCCCTGAGCGCCCCGAGTTTGTCGAGCTGTTCGGCCGCGATGTCGCCCGCTACGGCGACCGCCACCGCGTCAAGTCCGGCATCACCGGCTGGGCGCAGGTGCACGGGTTGCGCGGGCAAACCTCGCTCGCCGAACGCGTCGAGTGGGACAACTATTACATCGCCCATTGGTCGCTGGCGCTCGACCTGAAGATCGCGCTGCTAACGATCGTCGCGGTGTTCCGTAACGCCGATTAGGCTGGGCCGCTAGCAGGAGCGCTCCCGGCGGATCGGGGTCGCGTCGCGACCGGCTTCGACACGTTCAGACGCTTGCGCTCGCCGCACGCGCGACGCCCTGCCAGTACTGGAACACGTGGACCGACAGTTTGCGCGTGCCGAGCACCGCGGGGAGCGCGATCGAGTAGCTATTGAAGCGGTTGAGCGTGAACAGCGACCTGTACACCTTGCGCTTGCCGTTGAATGCTTCGAGCTGCATATAGTCGCCGACGGGGCCCGAGCCACTCGCCACGACGCGACCATTGCGCTGGCGCAGCCGCACGGTCACCGGGGTCGGTTTGCCAAACGGCGAGACAAACACACTGCGCAGTGCCGCAAACGACGGCTTCTGAGCACCGGTTTCGGTGAGCGCGCCGAAGTCTTCGCTGCGCGAGCCCTGCAGCTCGTACACGATCTCCGCGGCAACCCACGGGGTGCGAGCGAGCGAGCGATAGATGTTGGTCAGGTTGCTCGCCTGCACTTGCGGGGTGACACACGCCTGTTCCTGCTGGATGCGCTGGCGCGGCCAGCAGCTGCTCCAGCCGAACTCGTCCAGCCACAGCGGCGTCGAGTCGCCGCTTGCCAGCTGCACTTCGTGCGTGTAGCGCAGCGCGGCGAGCGTGAGGTCGTAGAAGTGCACGGAGAGGCCGTTGTAGTAGCCCTTGATGCCAGCCGCATACAGTTCACGCAGGAACGCGCCGTTGGAGCCCACGAGCGATCCGGCGAGCACCGGCATTTCCGGGTCTGCCTGCTTGATCGCGGGGTAGGCGGCACGCAGGATCGCGGCGTAATGACGCGCCTTTTGCGGTCCCGCGAGGTAGTCTTCGTTGGCCTGGTCGGGCTCGTTCCAGACTTCAATGGCGGCCAGCTTGGAGCCGTAGCGGGCGGCCAGGAACCCTACGAACGATCCATACGCCTTGGGTTGTCTCGGCGGCCAGGTACCCGCCTTGTTGCTCTTCCCCGGCACACAGTTGCTCAGCAGCGAAGCTGGCGCCGACGATGCCCAACAAGGTGTGCCCATCACAAGCGCTATCACCTTGATTCCGGCGGAGGAGGCTTGATTCACGAGGTAGTCGGTGAAGGCCAGCGCGGGTTGGTAGATCTGGCCCTGCTGGCTAGGTTCGAGCGTCGACCAAGGGATTTCCACGCGGATCGCGTGTGCACCCACCGAGTGCGCCCACGCGATCTGCTGATTGACGCTTTCCTGCGGTGTTCCGAAATTGATGCCCGTCATATTGACCCCTCCCAGTGGAGGCGTCGTGCGAATGGAGCTGAGCGCTCTCGTGTTGCCTGCGGGAGCGAGCCATGCGAACGCAACCACCACCGTGGCCAGCGCCACCGCCAGCCTGCGGGTGCCACATTGCATCCCTACACAATAGTTCGCCTTGGATGGACCCGCGCTACGTGCACGCTTTCGCTCGCGCGACTAGGCTTCCCTGTTCATGTCCCCCACATGGATCTGGCTGCAGGGCGCAATCGTGGTGTTCGTGCTGATCGGGATGATCATCGCCATCACCAAGCTTGCTTGAGCTTCATCGTCGTCGCCGTCCAAGCACACGGCGAAATCCTTGTGGCCCCTGAGGGATGCCAACTGGGCGTGGGGGTATCTCCCTGCCGCTCAGAATCGCCTCCGGCACTGCGCGGGCAAACCAGTCGGTCAGCTCGCCAAGTCCGGCCTCGGCAAGCTCGGCGGCAATGCCCGGTGGGCGTTTCTTTGCGTCGTGTGCATCTGAAGCGACGTTGTGCACAAGGCCATCCGCCACCAGTCGGTGCGCGAAGCGGCGTACCTGGCCGCCGAAGCGCCCAACCAGCGATCCAGCGGTGATTGAGGTGAGCGCGCCCTGGCCGACAAGCGATTCGAGCGTCGCCGGCTCGCGGTGGAATGCTGGACAGCGCTCCGGGTGCGCGATAAGCACACGGTGGCCGCTGCCCTGTAGTGCAGCGATCACTCCATCGAGACCGGTGGCTAGGGGTGTGAATGGAGGCTCGAGCAACACCCAGGGTCCCCCACCAAGGCTTAGGAGATCGAGCTCGCTTGGCTCGATCTCCTCGACACGCGTCATCGCGATCTCAGCGCCCGTGAGAACCTCGAGTGCGATTCCCTCCGCCGATAGACGCTCGTTTACCTCGCCCGTCAGTCGTGCAATCGTGGCTGGCTCGTTCTGATAGTGCCAGCTCACG
>DATNKN010000273.1:0-2550 GCA_035603375.1 Solirubrobacteraceae bacterium | reverse complement strand
GAGCAGGGCCGGCCCGCCGTGGTCGAGCACCGCCAGTGACGCTCGCAGTTCGACGGCACGCGAGGACTGGATCGGCCACGGATTCGGCGCGAGCACATACAGCGCCAGTGCGCCGATCGCCGCCCACAGCGCGCCCCACGCGAGCGCGCGGCTCGTCGTGGCGCTCACGAGCGTCCCGCCACCCAGTGGTCGTGCCACGCGCTGACGTTGTAGAGATTCCACAATTGAAAGCTCCAGTTGGCGCGTCCCGCGCGGTGCGCCGCCCACAGCTCGTCGACGCGCTCGTAGTCGAGCAGTCCGCGCTCGGCCAGTGAGGAGTCGCGAATCTCCCGCTGCGCGCGCGTGCCCAGCTCGCCGCGAAACCACTCCGCCACCGGCGCTCCGAAACCCTGCTTGGGCCGGTGCACGATCTCGCTGGGCAGCAGCCCGTCGACGGTGTGCTTGAGCAGCCACTTGCCGACACCGTCGCGAACCTTCATGCTCATCGGCAGCGCGAGTGCGAACTCGACCAGCTCGCGATCCAGAAACGGCACGCGCGCCTCCACCGAGGTGGCCATCGTCATCTTGTCCACGCGCATCAGCAGCAGCTCGGCAAGGCGCTGCTTCAGCTCCAGATAGCTCATCTTCTGCAGCAGGTCGGCGTGTGGGCTGTCGTGTTCGGCCTGCTCCCACAGGCGTCGCACGACCCGGTAGGCGTCGGGACCCTCGCCGTTGGCGGTGAGGATCTCGCGCTTCAGCTCGCCCGTGTAGCAAATCGCGCCGCCCCAGAAGGGTAGTCGCCCCGCGGCCGCGTCGGCCACGTACTGGGCGTGGAAGGTGCCGCGACCCGAGTGGCGCGCGAGCGCCAGCGCCGAGTTGGCGATCACGTCACGGAGGGGTGCGGGTACGTGCTGGAACGGCTCCCAATAGCGCTTTCGTCGCGCCACCGCGTCGATGTAGTTCTGGTAGCCGTGAAACAGCTCGTCGGAGCCCTCGCCGACCTGCACCACGATCGTGCCCGAGTCGCGGGCGAGCTTCGACACGTAGTACAGCGGCACGCACACCCAGTCGGCGATCGGCTCGTCCTGATGGTGCACCATCTCCGGCAGGAACGACACGAGATCGTCGACGTCGATCATCACCTCGTGATGATCGGTTTTGAAGCGCTTGGCGATCTGGCGCGCGTAGTCCAGCTCGTTGTAGCGCTCGTGCTCGGCAAACGCGACCGAGAAGGTGCGCACCGGCTGGGACATCAGCTCGCTCATCAGTGCCACGTTGGTCGAGCTGTCCACGCCCCCGGATAGAAACACGCCGAAGGGAACGTCGCTCATCATGCGCTTGGCGATCGAGCCGCGCAGCAACTCCAGCAGGCGCTCGCCCAGCTCGTGCTCGCCGGCTGTTGCGAGGGCTTCGGTCGTTTGCGTGGACATTGGTGTCCAGTAGATGTCGCTGCGAGCCTCGCCACGCGCGTTCACCGTCATGCGCTCGGCCGGCGCAAGCTTCTCGATGCCGGCGAACATCGTCGAGGGCGCTGGCGTGCACACGAACGTGAGGTAGTCGCAAAACGCCGCCACATCGAGTTCGGGGCTTATCGCCGGGTGGCGCAACAGCGCCTTGATCTCCGAGGCAAACGCCAGGCCGGCGGGCGTCCTGCACCAGTACAACGGCTTCTTTCCCAGCCGGTCGCGCGCGAGAAACAGCTCGCGACGGCGCTCGTCCCAGATCGCGAACGCGAACATGCCGTCGAGCAGCTCCACGCAGCGCTCGCCCTCCTGCTCGTAGAGGTGAACGATCGTCTCCGTGTCGCAACGCGAGCGGTAGGTGTGACCGCGCGCTTCCAGTTCGGCGCGCAGTTCGCCGTGGTTGTATATCTCACCGTTGAAGCTCACCCAGATGCTTGCGTCCTCGTTGCACATCGGTTGGTGCCCAGAGTGAGAAACATCCACGATCGAAAGGCGTCGGTGACCGAGTGCTACGCGACCTTTGGGCGAGCGCCACACTCCCGCGTCGTCGGGTCCGCGATGGACCATCGTGTCGCGCATCGAGCGCACGGTGTGCTCGCTGTGGTCGAAGCTGTCGTTGAAAGCCAGTACTCCGCAGATACCGCACATGGCACACCCGTACCGGGGGTTGGTCTACCGTTCGGCGGTGCCCTGATGGGAGCCTCCGACGGTGCCCGAGTGGGAGCGTCATCATAATCCGAATGCCGCAACGCTTCCATGCAGAGCGACAGTCGGCGGAGGGGCCGCCGGCCGAGGGTGGCTTGCGCGGCGAGGCGCCAGAGCCAGGACCGGCGGGGTCAGGGGTGGTCGAGCGAGGATTGCGTGGCGACGTCCTGTTGATGCTCGGCTCGAAGCTGTGCGTCCTGTTCCTCGGAGCTACGACGACGGTGATCGTGGCGCGCTCGCTTGGACCGGCCGGCCGCGGCTCGCTCGCCTCGGTCTACGCGCTGATGACAGTGCTCGCCCAACTCGGCACGTTCGGTATCGCCTCGGCCAACCCTTATTTTGTCGCGCGCGAACCGCACATACGCGCGAGCGTCGCAGCCAACTCGCTATGGCTGGCGGGCAT
>DATNKN010000250.1:0-2904 GCA_035603375.1 Solirubrobacteraceae bacterium | reverse complement strand
CGCGGTGGCTGTTGCGTAATCGGTGGTGTCCGGCGGGTTTAAGACGATGGGGTATGCCCCAGAACTTCATCGCGTATGACCGTGATCAGGAGTTGTTGCTGCCGCCGGACTTGAGGGATTGGCTGCCGCCGGATCATCTCGCGTGGTTCGTGTTGGCGGCGGTGGAGGAGATGGATCTGTGTTCGTTCTATTGCCCGTACAGCCCGGATGGGGTTGGTCGTCCGGCGCACGAGCCGCAGATGATGGTCGCGCTTCTTTTGTAGGCCTACTGTCGTGGGCAGCGCTCGGCGCGGGTGATCGAGCGCGAGTGCGTGGAGGATGTCGCCTACCGCGTGATCGCGGCGAACCAGGCGCCGGATCACACGACGATCGCGCGCTTTCGCCAGCGTCATCAGGACGCGATCGCCGGCCTGTTCGGCGAGGTCTTGGTGTTGTGTGCGGACGCTGGCCTGGCCGCCATTGGGGTGCTCGCGGTTGATGGGACGAAGGTGCACGCGAACGCGTCGCATCACTCCAACCGCGATTACGAGCAACTGGCCAGGGAGTTTCTCGAGGACGCTGCGGAGACCGACCGCCGCGAGGATGAGCTCTACGGGGAGCGGCGTGGTGATGAGCTGCCGGAGGAGCTTTCGACGCCGGAGGGGCGCCAGCGCTGGCTGCGCGAGGCCAAGCAGCGCCTCGAGAGAGAACGCGCCGCGAACCCCAAGCCGGTGCCCAAGTCGCGGCCGGCAAGGGTCAAGGAGGCCAAGCGTCGCCTGGAAGAAGAGCTGTGGGTTGAGTGCAGCGCGAACGAGGCCTATGAGCACTATCGCGCGACGGCGCGCCGCTCAGACGGACGGCGGTTCGGATCGCAGCCAAAGCCTTACACGCCGCCCGCGACACCGTCCGGGAAAGTGAATGTCACTGATCCGGACTCGAAGAACTTGAAGGCACCGCGTGGCTACATCCAGGGCTACAACGCGCAGGCCGCTGTCAACGAGCACCAGGTCGTGATCGCCGCGGAGATCAACACTGGTAGCTCAGACTTTGGCAACCTCGGCCCGATCGTCGAAGCCGTCGAGCGGGAACTCGAGGCCGCTGGGATCAGCGCGCAGCCTGGCGTGATCGTTGCTGACGCCGGCTACTGGCACCAAGCACAGATGGAGCAGATCACCAGCCGCGGCATCCCGGTGTTGGTTCCGCCTGATGCTGACAAGCGCAAAGGCACCAGGCCCGGCTGGGACGGTGGGCTCTACGCGTTCATGCGCAGCATCCTCGAAACCGAGCTCGGCCACACGCTCTACCGAAAACGCCAAGAGCTCGTCGAGCCAGTGTTCGCGCACACAAAGTTCAACCGACGCTTCGATCGCTTCCAACGCCGTGGCAGAGCCGCCTGCCACTCCGAATGGCGCCTCATCACGGCGACACACAACCTGATGAAGCTCCACACCGCCCTCCAGGCCGCCTGAACCGCGTCACCCGCCGGTCGACAGCGCCCTGATCGCCGACGCCTACCACCACGATCAGGAATACCGCGGCATTACGCAACAGCCACCGCGGCGAGCAGCCGCGAGTCGATCGGAAGTGTTCGACGTCTGTACGTAAGAGTTCGAACCGGGCGTGGCGCGACAAGTAGTCCAGCGTGGCAGGCGTCCCACTGTGGCCGCCCGACGCGCCCGTCGATGGACGATCGTTAGAAGCGAACCGCGGTCCGCGTCATGCTGTGGCGTTCGCCGGGCTCAAGCAAACTCGATCACGGTGCGGATGCCGTCCTGCGCCTGCATCAGCTCGAAGCCGCGGTTCACCTCGTCCAGCGTGATGCGGTGCGAGATGAACGGCGCGGTGTCGATCTCGCCGGCCATCATCCGTCCGATCAGGGCGGGAACGTCGTCGCGTCCCTTCAGGCCGCCAAACGAGGACCCACACACGCGCCGCCCGGTGATCAGGTAGCGCGGGATGATGTCGAGCGTCTCGCCACGGCCGGCGACACCAGCGATGGTGCACAGTCCCCAACCCATGCGCGTGGCCTCGACCGCCTGGCGCATCACGTTGACGTTGCCGGTGGCCTCGAACGTGTAGTCCGCCCCGAAGCCGCCCGTCATCCCGAGGATCTCATCAACCGTGTTAGTGCCACCTATCATCGTGTCGGTAGCGCCTTGGCCGCGTGCCAGGTCCAGCCGCTCCAGCGAGAGGTCGACGCAGACGATCCGCTCGGCTCCCTGCAGGCGGCAGCCCGCGACTGCACCGAGACCGACCATCCCCGCGCCGAACACTACGCAGGTCGAGCCGGCACGCACCTGCGCGGTGCGCATTGCCGCGCCTAGGCCAGTCGAGAGGCCGCACGCGAACAGGCAAGCGGCATCCAGCGGCGCCTGCGGGTCGATCTTCGCCAGCGCGATCTGTGGCATCACGGTGTACTCAGCGAAGGTCGAGGTGCCCATGAAGTGGCGCAGCGGCTCGTGGCGCAGCGAAAGACGGGTCGTGCCGTCGGGCAGGAAGCCCAGGTTCTGCTGCTCGCGGATCGCGAGGCACAGGTTCGTTAGCGGACTGAGGCAGTGGATGCATTCGCCGCACTGTGGCGAGAAGAGCGCTACCACGTGATCACCCGCCGCCAGTGCCGTGACGTCGGCACCGACGCGCTCAACAACACCGGCGCCCTCGTGTCCGAGCACCGTCGGTGCGTAGCCGGACGGATCGACGCCTGAGGCGGTGTACAGGTCGGTGTGGCAAACGCCGCAGGCCACCACGCGCACGAGCACCTCACCGCGACCGGGATCGGCCAACTCGACCTCCTGTACGACCAGCGGACGGCCGAACTCCTCCAGGACGGCAGCTCTCATCCTCACGCGCTGAATCGTATGGGGCGCTGCTGGCCGGACAGTGCGGTGGCGGCGCCGTCGGCATCGGCTAGCTCCGAGCGGGCCG
>DATNKN010000206.1:0-2973 GCA_035603375.1 Solirubrobacteraceae bacterium | reverse complement strand
GGAGGGAGCCGGTGGCACGCTGTGCGACATCCACGGCGCCGTATCGATCCATCCTGGGCTGCGCCGCCAGAACACGGCTGTGCCCGGGACCGTGGAGCAAGGCAAGTCGAGCTATCTCGTGGCGACGGTCGCCGAGGATCTGCGGCGCGAGCGTTGCGCGGTGATCGTGCTCGACCCAAAGGGGGACGCGGCCGAGGCGGCGCTCAGCCTCGTGCCGCCCGAGCGCACGTGCACGCTGCTCGACTTCGCTCACCCCACATGTGGGTTCAACCCGCTGGCAGTGGATGCGCCGGCGGACACGATCGCCGACTACGTCGTCTCGGCGCTGAAGCATCTCTTCGATGATGGAGAAATCAAAGCCTCATCCGATCGCTATCTGCGCAACGCGATCATCGCGGTGTTGGCGTACGACCGTGCGAGCACGCTGTGGGACGCCGCGCGGCTGCTATCAGTGGGGGAGGAGGGCTATGCCTACCGGGCGCGCGTGGCCGGACGGCTGCGCACTCAGCCCGAGCTCAAGGAGATTTCAGAGTTTTTCACGGGCCGTCGATTGCATAGTCAATCGACGTGAGGAGTCTCATGGTAGGAGCGAGTGTAGACATAACGCTGGACGGCTACATCCGGGTTTCCCAGACGCGCGGACGAGAAGGCGACTCTTTCATCAGCCCGAAGGTGCAGCGCGACTGCATCCAGGGATGGGCCGATACGCGCGGCGTCAGGATTGGTGCTTGGCATGAGGATCTGGACCAGTCCGGGGGCAAGCTGCATAGGCCGGGACTGGACGCGATGCTCGCGCGTATCCGCACGGGCCAGACCGGTGGCCTCGCGGTCGCGCATCTGGACCGGCTGTCGCGTGCCGGCGTCGCCGATGCGCTTCGTCTTGTGGAGAGCGTGCACGAGGCCGGCGCGAAGATAGCGGTCGTGGATCTCGGGATTGACCCGACGACCCCGGTGGGCGAGTTCTCGATGACGCTCTTCCTCGCGCTTGGTCGAATGCAGCGCCGTCAGTTCCAGGAGCGCTGGCAGGAGGCCCAGGCTCGTGCCATCGGTCGGGGCATCCACTTCAGGGCGCCCTTCGGCTACACCAAGCCCGGCAGAGCCGAGCCAATCGTCCCCAACCCGGTGACCGCACCCTTGGTCAAGCGCGCATTCCAGCTGCGTGCGGCGGGGGAGGCGTGGCCGCGGATCGCCGCGTACCTGAACGAGCGCCACCCACCGAACAGGGCGCCGGCGTGGACACGCTCCACCGTGAACCATCTGATCCGCAATCCCGCCTATCTCGGCCGGGCGACTTGCGGAAAGCATGTTCAGGCGGGCGCGCATCCAGCGCTCGTGAGCGTGGAGCTGTGGGAGGCCGCAAATGCCGTCAAGGCACAGGCGCCGAGTCGCGGCGACGGCGAGGGGACGTTGCTTGCCGGTCTGGTGCGCTGTGCGGGCTGTCGCTACGTGATGAGCAGGGGAGCGACGCAGGGAGTCGGTCGGCCTGAGCAACTGCTGATCTATACCTGTCGGCGCCATCACAGCGCGGGGCGATGCGGCGCATCCTGCTCGATCAAGCGCGAGCTAGTCGAGCGATACGTCGAGGAGGAGTTCCTCAAGCGCTACGCCGAAGTCAGCGTCGAAGGCGTCGTTGACAGCGCCGCGCTCAGCGCCGCCCGCCAGGAGGTCGCCGAAGCGGAGGCGGAGCTTGAGGCATTCCGCGACAACGAGCGCATCCGCGCGGCGCTGGAGGCGGTCGGAGACAGCTCCTTTGAGCAGGGGATCCTCGGGCGTGCCGAGAGACTGGTCGCGGCGCGAGAGAAGCTCGCCGCCGTACGCGCGAGCGCGGTCGGCTTTGCGCTGCCGGATGCTGTCAGCTATCGGGCGCTCACGCTCCCCGAGCGGCGAGCCCTGCTGCGTGCAGGCATCGGAGCCGTTTTCGTGCGGCGCTCACTCAGGCGCGGCGGGCGGGGCGTTGTGGATACAGGCGCCCGGGTCCATATCTGCTGGACCGGGGAGGAGCCGGAGAACCTTCCCGGCAGGCACAACAAGACCGTTGTGGCCCCGAGACCGTTTGACTGGTAGCCAGCTCGTACCCGGATAGCGCTCGGCGACGATCCGAGCAAAAGCGGCGGCGACCGCGCTGGCCGCGGCGTCGTCGCTGTCATCGGCAGGTCGCTGTCGGGTGACTGGCGGATGGGGCTGCGCGGTCGCCTCAGCCGCGCTCCTGCGATCCCGGATGCGGCCCGGCGAACGATCCAAGCTGGGCTTTCGAGTCGTGAGGAAAGTCTCCATACACGCTAATCCGACCCGAGGCGCAAAATGGGGACATTATGCGGTTCGATGCGGTTCTCCCCTAGCCACTGGCTCAGCTCGTCGGGGTCGAAGCGTACGTAGTGTCCGAGGCGGTGATGGGGGATTTTTCCGGCTCTGGCTTGCGATAGGAGCCAGGTGTAGGGGACGCCGAGGAGCGCGCTTGCGGCCTTCGCGTCGATTAGAGGTGTGAATGTCATGGCTCTGTCAAGGCGCGTGTTAGTCGGTCTATGCGGTGCTCGGTTGGTGGGTGGCTGTGCTCTGTTAGCCATATGAATGGGATTGGTAGGTCGATCAGTGCTCGGCGTTGGTCGAGGAAGTCGCCGAGGCTCTGTGCTTGTCCGAGTTTTGCGGCGTAGTTGTCGGCGTGGTGCTCGCGGCTGCGCCAGTACGCTCCCCATGTGGCGCGTAGTGGCCACATGCCAGCGGCGCCGCTTGCGAGGAAACTGATCGTCTTCAGTCCGCGATGTACATGTCCGCGGGGCGGGGTCGTGAGCCTGTAGAGGGCGGCGGTCAGTCTCCCGTCGCTTGAGTTGAGGTGTCCCAGCTCGTGTGCGAGCACCGCCTCCAGGTAGCCGCTGTCGAGCAGGCCGCGGCTGACCATCAGCGTGTCGGCGTAGGCGGCGGCGCTTTCTTCTT
This sequence comes from Solirubrobacteraceae bacterium, assembly GCA_035603375.1. Lineage (GTDB taxonomy): Bacteria > Actinomycetota > Thermoleophilia > Solirubrobacterales > Solirubrobacteraceae > Palsa-744. Next base: position 42 of record DATNKN010000206.1, on the reverse strand, counting down.
CCTTGTCGATCACGAACCAGCGGCGCGGCTCGCGCAGGTAGG
>DATNKN010000196.1:0-2385 GCA_035603375.1 Solirubrobacteraceae bacterium | reverse complement strand
TCGTCTTCAGCATGGTCACTGACGACGCGGCGCTCGCCGCGATCACCGCAGGACCCGACGGCATCCTGTCCGGCCTGAAGGCCGGAGAGGTGTACGTGGACATGAGCACCGTCAGTCCGCCTGCGAGCCGGCAGCTTTCCGAAGGCGTGCGCGCGCGGGGAGCCGAGATGCTCGACGCGCCCGTATCGGGCAGCATCCCCCAGGCCGAGAGCGGAACGCTCGCGATCATGGTCGGTGGCGAACCGCAGGCGTTTGCGGTCGTGGAGCCGCTGCTGCGCGAACTCGGTGAGACAGTCACCCATGTCGGCTCGAACGGCCAAGGGCTCGTGCTCAAGCTCGCGATCAACATCAGCCTCGCAGTGCAGACGCTCGCCTTCAGCGAAGGACTGCTGCTCGCCGAACGCGCCGGCATTGATCCCGCACTCGCTGCCGAGGTCATGGGCAACAGCTCAATCGGCTCACCCATGCTCAAAGCGAGAATCCCTCTGCTCCTAGAACTGCCCGAACGCGCATGGTTCGACGTGGAGCTGATGCACAAGGACATTCGCCTTGCGCTCGAGACAGCCAACGACCTGCACATCCCGCTACCGTCGGCTACTGTCGTAGACGACGTGCTCACGATGGCAGAGGAGCTCGGCTACGCACATCGCGATCTAGCAGCCCTGCACGAAGTCCTCGCGAACATGGCCCAACCAGGGGATTCGCCAGCGGCGCCACGCGGCCCGATGTGAAGCCGGAACGTGTGGACGCCCGCTAAACAATGGGACCCCCGCTCGCGCCGGGCACCGGGTCGCGAGGGGAGTCTTCTGCGACGCGGTCGCTTCTGCCGGAGCGACAGTCGCGGCACGCGGCGGGACGGTGCGTCGTGCTGTTGGGCCGAGCTCAGGCGAGGGCGATGACCGCACCCGTATGCGCTGAGCGCAGGGCGGCTTCGATGATCTCGGCCGTGAGCAGGGCGTCGGCGATGTCGACAGGAGGAGGCGCACCGTCGAGCAGAAACGCTGCAATTCCGGCGTAGAAGAGGCCGTAGGCCCCGGCGAGCGTTCGCACCTCGCGCGACTCCGCGCCCGTGTTAATGCGTCCCCATGACGGAATTGGCTCCTCGCCCCAGGACTGCTCACTGGGCAAACGTCCCGCGATCAGAGCAGCTTCTTGAACGTCCATTCCTGCCTTCGTGTACGTCCCAGCGCTGCCCAGCAGGCGAAACCGAGGGCCCTGGTCGGCGGCAACCGCGGTTGCCCAGAGGTGTACGCGTGGTCCGTTTGCATAGCGCAGAGCGATGAACGCGTCGTCGTTGACTTCGGCCGTGGGACGACGGCACGCGACCTCAGCGTACACCGCATCGGGCCTGCCGAACAGTACGACCGCTTGATCGACGAGATGGGTCCCGAGGTCGTGGACGATGCCCGCCGCGGCGCCGGGGGAGCCGTCGCGCTTCCAGGCGCGCTCGGCATCGCTGGGGACTTGGGGCTGCCAGCGTTCGTATCGCGACTCGAACGCGTGGAGCGTGCCGAGCTCGCCACCGCCGAGTAGCGACCTGACAGTCCGAAAGTCGCCGTCCCATCGCCGGTTCTGGAACGGCACGACTACGGTGCCGGCAGCGACAGCGAGCTCGGTCAGATGTCGTACCTCGCCAGCGCTCGGCGCGACCGGCTTGTCGACCACGACCGGTCGGGAGTGCCTCAGCACAGCCTCGGCGAGGGCGACGTGGGTGGCGTTGGGCGTCGACACCACCACGAGGTCGACGTCGTCGATCTGGCCCAACAGCTCCTCGAAGCGCGCAAAGACCGTGACGCCGGAATAGCGGGCGCGTGCTTGATGCTGACGTTCGGCGTTCGCAGTCACTACGCAGGCGAGATCGAGGCGCGGCTCGGCGGCGATGAACGGCGCGTGGAATACAGACCCGCCGAAGCCGTACCCGACAAGCGCCACGCGACCGACCGTCCGCGCGCTCACGTCCGGACCCCCGGAACCACACGCCATGCAAGACGTGCCCTGCGCTCCGCCCGCCGTCGAGACGCCGGCGGCCCTCGTCGAACCGGCGCCACTCCGCTGTTCGTCAGCAGCATTGTTGGAAGCGTATGGCAGATCAGAGTGCCCGAACGAGCGGGCGCGGTGCTCCCCGCCACGCAGGGCGCTGCATCGACGGCGCCCATTCACAGGAACCTCTCTGGTCCCTCTCAGGCGGCCGTTGGCTCGTTCGCGCATCGTGGGACATGCCGCAAACCCACGATCGACAGACGATTGGAAGGATCTCCATGTTCTCCCGCAGACTCACCAGGCCCCTCGCGATCGGCGCCACGGCGATCGCGATCGGGGGCGGTGCCTACGGCATAGTCAGCGCAACCGCCAGCACCGGGGGCTCGGGCGGCGCGGCAATAGCCA
>DATNKN010000190.1:0-7400 GCA_035603375.1 Solirubrobacteraceae bacterium | reverse complement strand
GGTGATCGCCGCGACCGTCGCTTACATCGAGAACCCCCACATCGACGTCGACGGACTGATGGCGCACATAAAGGGCCCCGACTTTCCCACTGGCGGTGTGATCCTCGGACGCGCCGGCATCCGCGATGCTTACGAGAAGGGCCGCGGCCGGGTGCGCGTGCAGGCCAGGGCGCACATCGAGCCGCTCAAGCAGGGCAAGGAGGCGATCGTCGTCACCGAGCTGCCGTTCATGGTCAAGAAGGGCGGCGAGGGAGGGTTGATCCAAAAGATCGCCGATCTCGTGCACGAGAAGAAGATTCCCGAGATCTCAGACCTGCGCGACGAGTCCGACAAGCGCGGGATGCGCCTGGTGATCGAGCTCAAGCGCGACGCTATCCCGAAGGTAGTGCTGAACAAGCTTTACAAGCACACCTCAATGCAGAGCACCTTCGGTGTGAACATGGTGGCGCTCGTCGACAACGTGCCGCGGACGCTGACCCTATACGGGGTGATCCACAACTATGTGGCTCACCAGCGCGAGGTGATCGTACGGCGCACCAAGCACGAGCTGGCCGAGAAGGAGGCCCGCGCGCACATCCTTGAGGGGCTGCTCGTCGCGCTCGAGAACCTCGACGCGATCATCGATTTGATCCGTGGCTCGCGCGATCGCGAAGCCGCCCGCGAACAGCTCATCGAGCGCTTCGAGTTGAGTGCGATCCAGGCGACCGCGATCCTCGACCTGCGCCTCTCTCAGCTGACGGCGCTTGAGGCCGACGCAATCGCGCAGGAGCATGCCGACGTAACCGAGCGGATCGCCGAGCTACGCTCGATCCTCGGCGACGAAGGTCGAGTGCTGGCCGTCATCAAGGAGGAGCTGGCCGAGATTTCCGAGCGCTTCGGCGACGAGCGGCGCACCGAGCTCAGCCACTCCGAGGACGAGATCGACATCGAGGACCTGATCGCCGACCAGCAGATGGTCATCACGATCACCAACACCGGCTACATCAAGTCGCTGCCGCTCGCCACCTACCGCCAGCAGCAGCGCGGCGGACGGGGGATCACCGGCATGGACATGAAGGACGGCGATTTCATCGAGCACCTGTTCATCTGCTCGACCCACGACTACCTGCTGTTCTTCACCAACCGCGGCAAGGTGTACCGCTCGAAGGTATATGAGCTGCCCGAGGCATCCCGCACCGCCAAGGGTCGTGCGCTCGTCAACGTGCTGCCGCTGCGCGAGGGGGAGCGCGTTCAGGCCGTTCTCTCCACACGCGACTTCACCGAGACGAAGTACCTCGTGTTTGCCACTCGCGGCGGCACGATCAAGAAGACAGAGCTGATCGCCTACAACACGCCGATCAAGGCCGACGGCATCATCGCGATCAAGATTCGCGACGACGACGAGCTGCTGGCCGTTCGCGGCGTTGAAGAGGGCGACGAGGTCATCATGGTTTCCCGCGCGGGCCTCACCGTGCGCTTCGCCGAGTCCGACGCCCGCTCGATGGGCCGCGACACGACCGGTGTGCGCGGGATGGACGTGGGCGAGAAGGGCCAAGTCATCGCGATGGACGTGGCCCGCGACGACATGGACCTGCTCGTGGTCACCGAGAACGGCTACGGCAAGCGCACCCAGATCGGCCAGTACCGCAAGACCAACCGCGGGGCCAAGGGCGTGAAGACCATCGGTTTGACCGAGCAGAAGGGCGCGCTCGCAGGCGCGCTGGTCGTGCGCGAGCACCACGAGCTGGTGTTCATCAGCGTCGGCGGCATGGTCCAGCGAACCTCAGCCGGCGGCATCTCCCAGCAGGGCCGCTCCGCCACCGGTGTGCGCGTGATGAACCTCAAGGACGAGGATGTCGTAAGCGCCGTGGCGCTCGTCGTGGACAGCGGCGAGGAGCCGGGCGCCGAGAACATGCAGGAAGGGTTGCCACTTGAGGGCGCAACGCTGCTCCCTGAGCTGCCGGCCGGCGAGCCCGAGGTCTAACCGGCCCACATCGTCGTCTCGGTCCGCTACATTTTAAGGACCAGAGAAAGGAGGTGGTCCTACGTTGGCTGACAGTATTTGCGGGACTCTGGAGGTGGCCGGCCGTTAGGCCGAAGCACTCGGCTGGACCCGCCTAGCGGATTCCAACCCGGGCCACCATCGCGTAGGTCGCCGGACTTGTCCCTCCGGTCCGCAACGTCGCGCTCGCGCCAACCGGCGCGCACGGCAATGCGAAATCTGCGCGATCGTGTCCAGCACAGCTGCAAGCGGGGGGCACCTGATCGAGGGCGCCCCCCGTGTTTAACGCGCAGCGCAGCATTCCTGCTCCGCCGTCGTGCCGACCCACTTTTCTAGGCCGCTGCCGCCCGTCAGGTCCGACGCCACTCTCTTTCTCGGGCCCCGTCTAGCACCCCTCGGGCCGCCTGAACCAGTCGGGGCTCCGCTCAGGCGGCGGCAGGCAGGTACTGCCGCCACGCCGCCGGAATCGTCGGACTGGCGACGTGGATGAAGATCTCGGCTCGCGGCGTGCGCGGCTTGTGACGCGGATGCATCCCGGCCTGGCGAGGCAGCATGTCGCCCTTGCGCCGGTTGCACGGCGCGCACGACGCCACGATGTTCTCCCAGCTGGAAGTACCGCCCTTGGAGCGCGGAATCACATGGTCGACGGTCAGGTTGGAGCGCGATCCGCAGTACTGGCACATCCAACCGTCGCGGGCAAACACCGCCCGGCGAGTGATCTTGCGCCTGTGAGTGTCACGAGGCACGTGCACGTAGCTCACGAGTCGAATCACCACAGGGCGAGCGAGCGTCGAAGTCTCCGAGTGCAGTTCCCACAACCCTCGCTCGATCAGCTCCGCCTTCTCCTTCAGGAGTAGCACCACCGCACGGCGCACCGAGCACACGTTGATCGGCTCGTACGTCGCGTTGAGGACGAGCACCCGGCCACCCATCGTCGAATTCGACGATGGGCTCGGTCCGTGCCGCTGGTGCTCTGACGGCGGCACGGACCCCACTGGCTCTGTGGGCGCCGTGCTTTCCATCTTCAGCGCCGCAGTGTAGCGATCCGCCCGCCCGCCTGTTGTCGATCTACCCGGTGCGCGCCCGCGGGCATACCCGGGCGGCGCGGAGCACAACGCCCGCCGGAGCGCCCAGCCAAGCGGTTCAGGCCACCGGATACGAGCCGAGTACGCGTACCTCTTCACACTTGGCGCGCAGGCCCGTGAGCGCCTCCGCGACGACCTGGTCGGCGAGCGAACTCTCGAGGTCCACAAAGAACATGTAGTGCCCGAGTCGCTCGCGCATCGGCCGCGACTCAATCTTCGTCAGGTTTATCCCGCGTTCGGCAAACTCGCCGAGGCACAGCACCAGCCAGCCCGCGTGGTCCGCGCCGGCACCCCAAAACACGAGTGAGGTCTTGCCGCGTCCGCGATTTGCGGCGCGCAGCGGCGGGGAGCCCAGCCGCGAGTCCGAGCGGGCCAGCCACACAAACCGCGTCTCGTTGTCCCCGCGATCCTGGATCCCCTCGGCGATCGTCGCGCATCCATACAAGTCGGCCGCCAGGCGCGTGCCGATCGCCGCCCAGCAGTCGTCCTCCCGGCGGCTCACGAGTCGCACCGCCTCCGCGGTCGAGGTGGCCGCGACGATGCGCGCATGGGGAACCTGCTCGTGCAGAAATCGCGAACACTGGCCGGGCACGTGCGGGTGAGAGACAATTGTCTGGATCTGCGCGAGCTGGAGCGGCGCACGGGCGATCAGGTAATGGCGCACGGGCAGCACCGTCTCTCCCACGATCTCCACATCGCTCGCCTCGCCGGCCAGCGTGTCGAGCGTGACCGTCACCGATCCCTCGACCGAGTTCTCGATCGGCACGAGCGCCCACTCGAGATCCTCTCGTTGCACGGCCATCACCGCGTCGCGAATCGTCTCCAGCCCGATCGGCCTCACAGCGGACTCTTCGGCGCTGCCGAGCAGCGCCTCCTCACTGAAGGTTCCCTCAGGGCCCAGGTACCCGGCGCGCGGCAGTTCTCCGGCGTTTCCGCCTGGAGCGCTACGCGCCTCGTGCATCGGTGCCATCCGTCGGCAGCGCGGCCTGGCTACGTGCGGCGGCGGCCGCTGCGACGCTCTGGCCTCCGCCGAGCGCGACGCGAACCGCCTGGCCCTCCTCTGGGGAGAGCTCAAGCTCGCCCTGCCCTTCGTGTACCTGCTTGGCATACACGCGCGCCTGGTCGCGATGATGGATGCACGTGAGCACCACGCCAGAATGGCGGTCGTCGAGTAGGGCGATCGACATGGACTGCTGTCCGGACAGCTCGTTGTAGGCGTCGTAGCGGACCAGCGCGTGGTGAGAGATCGCGCCGGCGAGCGCAACCTCGACATCGTTCAGGCGACGGTCCAAGCGCGACGCCACGTCAGCCGAGTACATCTGCAGCGCCTCGAACGCCTCCTGCAAGACTGCGCTGTGGGCGACCAGGTCCCGCTCCGAGCCATCGCCGAGCACCAGCGTCTGTGCCGAGCGCAGGCGCCGCACGCTACGGGCCAACACCCCACAGCCGATCAGCGCGAGCAGCCCCACGCCGAGCGCGCCAAGCGCGAGAATCCCCTGTGTGTCGGTCAGCGAGGTGGCGGTCATCGAAACAACTTAGTTGCTCACGCGGTCGGTGAGCGTTGGCAAGCGGCGAGCTGGCAGCGCCATGGCGGGGCCGCCCGGCAACCGCCCGGCAGGCTACTTGCCAAACACGACCTGATAGATGCCCTTGTTGTTTTCGACGTCTGTCTCTCCCGGCACGGGCTGCACATAGACCGTCACCTGCGCGCCCGCCCCGAGTGTGACGCCGTTCACGGTCACGTTGGCATTGTAGGTCTGGCCCGGTTCGGTCTTTTCGATGACATGCGAAGCCTTCAGCGTCTTGCCTTCGCTTGAGATCGACACTTCGACCTTGACATTGGTCTGTGGGTTGGAGCCCGAGTTTTCGACCATCGCTGTGAACGTCGGATTCGTGCCGGCATTGACGTGGTTTTCCGCGGGTGCCACTTCAAGCGTCGTGGTGCCCACGCTGACCCCCTTCAGTGCGCTTCCGTGTGTACCCGGCGTCACCGTGGTGCTGGAACTCGCGGCCTGGCCTGTGATGTTCGATTGCACCGTCGAGGGGGTCAGCCAGCCGAGGTTCGGTAGGAAGCGACTGGAGGAGGTGGTCTGCCCACTGACGCCGCCGGCCACGAGCGCCTGCTGTATCAGCGGCACGACCCGCTGTGAGTAGACCACGTCGGAGGCGAGGAAGATCTCCATCGCGCCCGCGATCTTAGTGCTGGCCGTCTGCGCGTGCCCGCCGAGCGCTTCGCTGGTGAGAGCGGCGATCTTCGTAAGCCCTTCGGTGCGCAGGTCGAGCGCCAGCAGGAAGTTCTTTTGCGCCGAGGTCATTTCGCTCGGCACACTCAGCCCTTTCGCGCGTTCGGCGAGCTCCTGCTGCTGCGAGCGCAAATGATCGACCTCTGTCTCAACTTCAAGCGCCGACTTGCCGCTGGCACCCGCAAGCGTTGAGAACAATGGCTTGGCCACTTCCGTTTCCGAGGCTTGGCCGATCTGGTTGACGCTCTGGTTGTAGCTTTCCAACGCCTGCTGTTTGCCCCGCTTCAAGCAGCCGTTCACGAGCAGCACGATCACGATCAGGAGCACCACGCCGACACCGGCCGCGATCCGTCTGCGCACCATCATCGTGTGGTGGTCGATGGAGCCCGACCCGCCCGCCCGCTGCGGCCGGCGCGGTTGGGGTCGCGACTGCTGTTGGGTGGGCGCCGCACGGACTGTCGTCGGCGGCTCCTCGCCCTCGTCGTCGAAGAACGACAAAAGATCGCTCCTTGCAGGGATTGTGAAGCTCACCAGTATGACCCCACCGTCAGCCGGAAAGCGGATTGCAAGTTCTCGTTCGCGTCACGATCGCGCAAACACCGGGCAGGGAAAGGACTTCGCGGTGGCGAACGCGAACACGGTGGACACTGCCAAGACACTCGCGCAAAGCAACATTCGCGTCTCCGACGAGCGTTCGCGGCGAAGCGGCGAGCTGCTGCTCGCCCGCTATCGCCTACTCGAGCGCCTCGGCACGGGCGGATTCGGCACCGTTTGGCGTGCCCACGACGAAGCGCTCGATCGCGCCGTCGCGGTCAAGCGCATTCCGCTGCCCGGCGAGGAGGATCGCGAGCGTGCGACGCGCGAGGCGCTCGCCACGGCGCGCCTGGCCCATCCGGCGATCGTGTCGCTATACGAGGCGTGCGCCGACGAGGACGCCTTCTACCTCATCTCCGAGCTGGTCGAGGGCGACACCCTCGCTCAGCTGATCGCCGCCGACGAACTCACCGACGAGGACATCTTCGACATCGGCCTGTCCCTATGCGAGGCCCTGGAGCACGCACACGCGCGCGGGGTCATCCACCGCGACGTCAAGCCCCACAACGTGCTCGTACCGAGCGAGGACTCGCGCGAGACGCCATCGCGAGGCACCTCCGCGACCGCCGCGAAGCTCGCCGACTTCGGCGGTGCTCGGCTGACCGGCGACGACGCGCTGACCCGCACCGGAGACGTTCTCGGGACGCTCGCCTACATGGCGCCTGAGCAGAGCGAGGGCCACGAGGCCGGCACCGCGGCCGATCTCTACTCGCTTGCGCTGGTCCTATACGAGGCGCTCACGGGCGTCAACCCCGTTCGCGGCCGCACGCCCGCCGCGACTGCGCGGCGAATCGGCGAGCCGATCGACCCACTCGCTCGCCGCCGCCGCGATCTCCCACGCGAGCTGACCCACGCGATCGACGCCGCACTGGACCCGCATCCCGAGCGGCGCGGCACGCTCGCCGATCTGCACGATGCGCTCGGCGGAGCGCTCGAGCAGGGCTCCAGGCGTCGGCTGTTGCCGCTGCGTCCCCGCCGTGCCACCGCGCCGCACGAGCCCGAGGCGCGCGATGAGAGCACCAGACCGCAACCGCGACGTGGCAGCACCGAGGGCGATTCGCATCCCGGTGAGCACCCTGTCGAGCAGTTGCGCGTCGAAGCGCAGCGGCGGGGCAAGCAGCACAATGCGGAGCCCGAGCCCGAGCTAGCGCGTCGCCGCACCCGTGCCGCGCTACCGCGCACGATCTGGATCGGCTGCCTGCTCGCGCTCGCGGCCTGGCAGGCAGCCGTCGAGCACCCCGGCGTGTCGCTGCTGGTGCTGGCTGCCGGGGCCCCGCTGCTCGCCCTGCCGCGTCGCTCGGGCCCTGGCTGGCTGGCCGCGTTGCTTGCGCCTGCGCTCGGTCTTGCAGGTCTCGCGGGCGCCTTTCCGGCACTGGCCGCGCAGCGCTCCAGTTGGCTCGTCCGCGCAGCGCTGGCGGCGCTCGGCTTCTGGTGGCTGGCGCTTGCCGAGTCGCTGCTCGACCGGCGCCTGTGGCTGGGCCCACCGAGCAAATTGCC
>DATNKN010000161.1:0-2155 GCA_035603375.1 Solirubrobacteraceae bacterium | reverse complement strand
AAGCGGCGATCCTCGCGGCTGGTGCCGCCGCGCTCCGTCCGGGCGGCGTGCTGGTGTATTCGACATGCACGATCTCCCCGGCCGAGAACGAGCGACAAATAGAATCGTTTCTGGATCATAACTCCGAGTTCGCGCTCGAAGACCTCGTGAACGAACAGCAAATCCATCTCCACCCACATGCGCCGAAGGTCCTCCTGACGATGCCCCATCGCGACCACACCGCGGGATTCTTCATCGCACGGATGCGGCGAGTGGACAGGTCGTCGCCGGGTAGTCTCTGAGCTATGGAGGGGTCCACGCCGAAAGACAAGGTCGATCTCGGCCCGGCGTGCCCCAACTGCTCCGAGCCATGGTTGCGTCCGACCAACCTGCCCGGACGCTACCGCTGTGTCTACTGCTTGCATCGCTTCGAGCTAGCGTCGGTATGCCCCAACTGCGGCGAGCACTCCACGATCGTGCGCATGTCCTCGACCGCGATCCTCAAGTGCAATAACTGCGGTGACAGCATGTTGATGCCGATATGAACACGCAGGGCCGTGTCGGGCGGCTGGTTCGTCCGCGGCGTCGTGTGTGAGAATCCGGGCGTGAGCACAGCGGACACCCTGCGCGCCGTACGCGTCGTGCCCTCGATCCTCTCCGCCGATTTCGGGGCGCTGCGGGCGCAGGTGGGGGAGGTGCTGAGCGCCGGCGCGCGGGTCATCCACGTCGATGTGATGGACGGCCACTTCGTGCCGGCAATCACGCTTGGGCCGCTGATCGTCTCCTCGCTGCGCGAGCAGCTGGAGGAGGTTGGGGGCGTGCTGGACGTACACCTGATGATCGAGCGTCCCGAGCGCCAGGTCGCAGAGTTCGTGCGCGCCGGTGCCCATTCGATCACTTTCCACGCCGAGGCCACGCCGCACGTCGCCTACGCCGCGAGTCTCGTGCGCGACGGCGGTGCCTGCGTCGGTATCGCGATCAACCCGGCCACCCCGGTCGGGGCGCTCGCGGAGATGGCGCACGCGATCGACCTCGCGTTGTGCATGACGATCAACCCCGGATGGGCCGGTCAGCAGCTGATCGAGCACACGCTGGATAAGGCGATGCGCCTGCGCCACATCCTCGGCGAGAGTGTCGCCCTGGAGGTGGACGGCGGCGTGGACCCGAGCACAGTGCCTCGCTGTCGCGAGGCGGGCGCGAACCTATTCGTCGCCGGCTCGGCGATCTTCGGCGACCCCGACCCCGCCACCGCCTACCGCGCGATCGTCGAGGCCGCCGGCGCGGAGTGAGCGGTACCGGTTCCGCGCCGGTATACGACTGCGAGCATCAGCGCAAGCAGGCTGGTCGCGCCCAGATAGCCGATCTCGCTGCGCAGCAGTTCTTCTGACACCAGCGGTGTCAGCATCCAGGCGACGAAAGCGACGGCCGCCACGATCCAGCAGCTGGCTGCCGTGCGCGCCTGGTTGCGCGCCAGCGCCGCCTGGTTGAGCGCCCCGGATGTCAGGTGCATGCCCATGCCAAGCCCGATCAGCGCAAGGCCCACACGGCCGTATTCAAAGCTCTGGCCAAACAGCGCTTTCATCACCGGTGGGCCGATCGCGAGCAATCCGAGCGCCGTCGCCAGCGCGAATACCGCGATCGCGATCACCGTCACACGGATCGCCTTTGCGAACGCCGCGTGCCCCTCGGTCGCCTCGAGGCCCGTCAGGTGCGGCAGCAGTGAGGTCTGGATCGCCTGAAACAGCTGCAGCGGCGCCCTGGCGATCAGCAGCACGTTGAACACGATCCCCGCGAGTGCCACGTTGGTCGAGGTTATGTCCACGGTCAGCACCGCCGCGTTCAGCAGCGTCTGCTCGGAGAGCATCACGCCTGAGACGGCGAACGCGAAGCCAGAGCCGCGACGGAGCGATAGCTCATCAGCGGAGACTGCCTCCTCCACACCCTCGGTTCCCGGACCAGCCAGTGCCGCGTCTAGCTCCTCCATCTCAGGTGCACCATGGGGCTCGCCGGAGCGCCGCGCAAACGCCAGCGGCACGACAACGAGCGATACGAAGGGCGCAGCGGCGATGCCCAGCACGACCGCCGTCTGCCCATGGGTTATGCCGAGTGCCACCGCCAGCGCGAAGCACAGGCGCGAGAGCGATTCGATCAGCACCAGGCCGCCAAACAGTCCGAA
>DATNKN010000154.1:0-10036 GCA_035603375.1 Solirubrobacteraceae bacterium | reverse complement strand
GGACACGTCCTTTTGCAGCGTTTGCAAACGCGGGTCGGCGGCACGCGGATCGCTCTGGGCCGATGAACTCGTCGTCGAGCCGGAATGACTCTGTGATCCCGAGGAGGGAGGTGCCTGCGCAGGCGTTCCCAGCGTGACGGCCACGATCAATGGACCATTGACGCCCGGTCCGAAGTTCTCGGTTATCAGGTCATAGGCACGTCGCGCGGTGGTCGAAGTCGACAGCGCCGCCACGTCTTCCTGGCCGAGGCTCAGCGACAGCAGCGGGATCGTCAGCGGCAGCAGGATCGCAAGTGCCGCCAAGCCGGCGAGTGCCGGGTGCTTGGCGATGTCGGCGGCCCACTTGGCCCAGGCGCCCTGCTTGGATTGAGCTGCCGTGGGTGGCGTGCGCACGCGCAGGGAGTTGATGTGCGACCCAGTGGTCGCGACCAGCGCGGGCATTAGCGTGAGCGCGGCGAGCACGGCGACTACGACAGCGATGCCCGCCATCAGGCCCATCGTCGTGACCAGCGGAATTTTGGCCACCGCCAGCGAGACGAGCGCGATCGTCACGGTGCAGCCGGCGAAGAAAACGGCCCCACCGGAGGTCGCGGCCGCGCGCGCGATCGACTCGTGGACATCGAGCCCTTCGCCGAGTCCTCGCAGGTGGCGCGTCACGATGAATAGCGCGTAGTCGATTCCTACTCCCAGCCCGATCATCGTCGCGAGCGTAGGGGCGACGGTTGGCACGCTGGTCACGTGCCCGAGTAGACGGATGATCGCGAGCGTCGAGAGCAGCGCGAGCACAGCATTGAGGATCGGCAGCAGCATCGAGACGACCGTGCCAAAGGTGAACGTCAATATCACCATTGCCGCGATGATCCCGATCAGCTCGCTGGACTCGGTCGAGGTTTTGGATACCTTTTGGCCCAGCTGGCCGCCGGTCTCCACCTGCAGGCCGGCCGCCTTCGCCGGGTCGGCGGCGTCGATGATTTTCTGTGTTTCGGAGACGGACAGTTCGCCGGGCGACTCCGCCAACGTCACAGATAGATAGCCGGTCGCCTTGTCCTTGCTGAGCGCCCCCGCGCCCTGGGGGGTGAGCGGGTTGACGACCGACGCGACGTGCGGGGCCTTTGCAACGTCAGCCGCCGCTTCGTTGACGGCGCTCGCGTACTTGGCTTCGGTGAGCTTGCCTTTGGAGGCGTGCGGCACGATCGGGCTGGTGCCGTTGGCTTGGTCGGGGAAGGAGCGGGTGAGCGTGTCTGTGGCGTGCTGACTGTCGGTGCCCGGCAGCGACAGGTTGTCGTTGGTGTTTTCACCCAGCCTGTGCGACACGCCGACGAGTGCGACCGTGACCACGAGCCACACGCCGATCGTTACGAAGCGATGCCGCACGCAATACTTCGCCAACCCGTACAAGATGCCCGTCACTGAGTGTCAGCCCCTTTCGGGTGTGGCTCGGTTAGTGCGTATCCTGTCGGGCCGGCGATCGACTGTCAAGCGCGCGCGCGTTTCCCCGGGAGCTGCCATGAGCCAAAATCCGTCGTTGCCACAGCCCCCGCCGGCGCAGCCGGCAGGGGTCGATCTCGATGCGCTGCGCAAGCGCGCGGCGCGCAGCATTCGACACCCGCTGACCCGCACGTTGCTAGCGCTGACATTCACCACAGGGCTGGTCGACGCCGTCAGCTATCTGGGGCTCGGTCACGTGTTTACGGCGAACATGACGGGCAACGTCGTGCTGCTCGGCTTTGGTATCGCGGGCGCGGGCGGCCTGCCGGTGATCGCCCCATTGGTGTCGCTGGGTGCGTTCCTGGTGGGCGCCGCCAGCGGCGGCGTATTCGGATCGAGGGTCGCCGCTCGCCAGCCGCGCAACCTCAGCGGTGCGCTCATGATCGAGGCTTCGACAGTCGGGATCGCTGCGCTCCTGACGGCGCTGCTCGACGTTCGCGCGGGTTCGCTGTCGGGGTATGCCGTGATTGCGCTGCTGGCGTTTGCGATGGGTGTGCGCAACGCAACCGTGCGAAGGATCGGGCTGGCCGATATGACGACGACGGTGCTCACGATGACGTTGACCGGGTTCGCGTCGGAGTCTCCCGTCGTGGGGGGGTCTGCCGCCGGCTCCACCCGCAGGGTTGCCGCGGTGCTGACGATGCTGACCGGTGCGCTGGCGGGCGCGTTGCTGGTGCGCACTAGCCTGTTTTTGCCGCTGCTGCTCGCGAGTGCGCTCGCACTCGTCAGCGCACTCGTGTACGCACCCGCCATACGCCGGGAGGCTGCACACGAGTCGCTGACCTCAGGTCAATGAGATTCGCTAGATCCAGCGCTCGGCCGGCGGGCCTGTCTATCGATGGTTGGCCGTCGGTGGCCGTCGCAGGCGGTCAGGCCGGTGTTGCGACAGGCGACGCAGAAGCGCCGCCTGTGCGAAACCCCTACGCGACCTGTACGTTGACGGCCTTCGGTCCCTTGTCGCCGGCTTCGGCGTCGTAGGTGACCTTTGCGCCCTCGGCGAGCGAGCGATAGCCGTCGCCGGCGATGCCGCTGTGATGGACGAAGAGATCCTTGGACTGGTCGTCGGGCGTTATGAACCCGAATCCCTTGTCGTCGCTGAACCACTTGACGGTTCCTGTAGCCATTGTTGTCCTCCGTGTTATGTGTGATGTGTGCTGCGAACGCGGAGATTGCTATGAGCAAAGGCTACGAGCGCTGGCACTGCTTTTGCCGGGGCCTATGCCCCGGATGGATTGATGCACCATAGCAGTAGAACGTGCGTCCTACTCGATCGTGATCGCGCGCATCGTGTGCTCGTCGGGCAGCTTGGCCACGATGTGGCGCAGGATCTCGCGCTCCTGCGCTTGCCCACGCTGGAGATCGTCGAGCAACAGCTTTACGGCGGAGTGCGTGATCTTCATCTGTCCGGGGCTCAGTCCCACCGTCAATTTGCCGTGCTCGTCGGGTGTCGCGCCAAGGCTCTCGAGGACCTCGCGGGCTAGCCGGCGGATCTCGGGCTCATGGGCCTCGTCTGAGATCAGCAGGCGCAGCGCGCTTGTGGTCACCGGTACCTCCTCGGGATCGAGGAACAGGTGGTACTCGGCGTCGGAGTCGTTCGCTGTGTCGCTCATGCCGCTCCAATTGGTCGCGTGAATTCAAGTTCAGGAACCGCAAGCGTAGAGCCGATGCTCTATCGACGTCCGCTGGACGCTCGCGACCCAGACCGACCGTGTCTGTGTCTAGAACAAATGTCGAGAGTGGACATCTGGAGGAATCCCCCTATTACGATTTGTCGTAGACCTAACTACAAACCTCGTAGGCGCGCAGGACGACAGCGTGTCGTCCCAAACGGGCAATCGGGGTGCGTGCGGAGGCAGCAGAAGAAGCACGGTCGGGCAAGTCGGAAGGGCATAGCCATCGGGCATACAGCGCGGTGTACACGAAGCTAAAGCCATACGACAGATGAAGCTACAACGACAACACAGCGAGCGAGACGATCAGCGGCTCGGGCCTACCCGCGTGGGGTCGCCCGAGCCGCGCGCGTGCGCAGAGAAGCCGATGACGATGAAGTGCGTGTGGAGCGGCTACCCCGACTACAATCGCGATTGCCGCTCGCGTATCCCCGCAAGCGTCGTGGTCAAGGCGTGGCATCGCGAGATACAGCTCAAAGGCACCGTCGAGGGGTTCTTCTACTTCTCCTGGCGCAGCGGCGTGTGGCTTGCCTACGGCCTGGAGGAGGGGGGCGTACGCGGCGTGTATTGCCCGACACATTGCGTCGATCGCGATACTCGCGGCAGTCAAGGCGCGGAGCCGCGGGCCGAGGCGCCGGCGGATACTCCTGTGGTGGGGAAGGTAGCGTCCAGCGCGGTGGCAGAGGCCCAGGACAGCGCGGTGGCGAAGGTCCAGGTCGATGCGGGTCGCGTGACGCGGCTGGGGGTTGCGCTCAGGTAGCATGGCCCGCCCCCGACAGTGAAGGGCTGTGGCCGTGGCGCGCGTTGTTGTTGCCGATCTCAAATCTCATCTACAGGACACGGTTGAGCTCCGTGGGTGGGTACATGCCGTGCGCGATCAGAAGCGGATGCAGTTCGTTGTGTTGCGCGACGAAACCGGGCTGGCCCAGCTGGTGCTTGCCAAGGACGAGCGGCCGAGCGAGCTAAACGACGCGATCTCCACGCTCACGCCCGAGTCGGCGATCACGGTCACGGGCCTGGTGGTGGCGGACGAGCGTGTGAAGCTCGGCGGTCTGGAGGTGCGGCTGGCGTCTGTGACCGTGGATTCGCCCGCCGAGCCCGAATTGCCGGTTACGCCCGACTCGGCGCTGGACAAGCGCATCGATTGGCGCTACCTGGACCTGCGCCGCCCCGACCGGCGTCTGATCTTCGAGGTGCAGACCACGGTGGAGCACGCGATGCGCGAATACTGGCGAGAGCAGGGCTTCATCGAGATCCACACACCGAAGACGATGGGGTCGGCGAGCGAGTCTGGCGCGGAGCTGTTCAAGCTGGACTACTTCGAACGCACCGCCTACCTTGCCCAGTCGCCGCAGTTCTACAAGCAGATGGCGATGGCGGGCGGCTTCGGCAAGGTGTTCGAGATCGGGCCAGTGTTCCGCGCCAACCCGTCGTTCACCTCACGCCACGACACCGAGTTCACGAGTGTGGACGTCGAGATCTCCTGGATCGACTCCCACGATGACGTGATGGCCTTCGAGGAGGCTTGGCTCGCCCACGTTCTGGGCGTGGTGCGCGCAGAGCATGGCGAGCGGATCGCGAGCACATTCGGCGTGGAGCTTGCCACGCCGACACTGCCCTTTCCGCGGATCACGCTTGCCGAGGCCAAGACTCTTTTGAAGGAGCATGGCCACGAGGCGCCTGGGCCCGAGCACGACCTCGATCCCCCGAGCGAGCGGGCGCTGTCGGCGATCGTCGCCGAGCAGCTAGGCAGCGAGTTTGTGTTCGTTACCGACTACCCGACATCGGTCCGGCCGTTCTACCACATGCGTCATGAGGGTGAGCCAACCCTCACTAAGAGCTTTGACCTGCTCTGGCGGGGTATCGAGCTCACCACCGGAGCCCAGCGCGAGCACCGCTACGAGCAGCTCCTGACCCAGGCGCGCGAGAAGAAGGTGGAGATCGAGCCGATTCAGTATTACCTCGACTTCTTCCGCTATGGCGCTCCCCCGCACGGAGGCTTCGGCTTCGGCCTTACACGTCTGCTGATGCAGATGCTCGGCCAGGAGAACGTACGCGAGGTCACGTTCCTGTATCGGGGACCCAACCGCCTGGAGCCTTAGCGGCGACGCCGCTGTTGCCGTGCGAGCCGAGTGGGTTGCTGGGCTGCGGGCCCGGGCCATGGCACTAGACCGACACGCCCGGTGGGACTCCCACCGCCCCCGAGGGGCGAGGACGGTGGGAGTTGGGGGAGACAAGATTCACGTCGCGTCCGTGCGATAGCCTCCGTCGCCGCTCGCCAAGCCAGCGGGACGCGTCGCGCGCCCTTTCGCGGGCGCTCAGCAGAGCTGCGCTTGAGTGTGGGTGGGTGGCGTCGTGCCCGTTGTTTGGGTGGGTGGCGGCTCCGCTGCTCGTGTCGGATCGGATTGTGGTGTCAGGCCGCAATTGCGCTCTCCATACAGTCCTCGCACTCGCCGATCCCCTGCAGTTCGATTTCCAGCGGTGCGTGGTTTGAAGGCCGGCGTCCCTGCCGATAGGCATGCTTGACTTCGCAGCGGGTGATGTGTTCTGCGAGCTTGCTGCTCGCCAGGGCAAGATCGATGCGCAGGCCGTAATCCCGGGCGTAGTGGCCGTCGCGCTGGTCCCAGCAGGTGTAGCCGTGCTCGTCGGGGTGCAGGTGGCGGTATACGTCGAGCAGCTCTCCATCGTGGAGGATGTGGCGCAGATCCTCGCGCTCGGCCGCGGCTGTTTGGTAGGAGCCTTCGAGCCACGTGGGCTCGTAGACGTCGCTGTCGGAGGGGGCTACGTTGAAGTCGCCGGCGATCAGCAGCGGGTGGTAATGGTCGTGGCAGGCTTGGTTGGCGACCGCCTCGAGAAATGCCAGCTTGCCCGAGTCGTCGAGTTCTTCGCGCGTGGGACCGGCGGGTACGTATACCGAGCCGAGTGTGAGCCCCGCGCAGGTCGTCTCAAGCCAGCGTCCCTGTGCCAGGTCATGCTGGCCCGCGAGCGAACGGCAGCGGTGCGTGACGCGGTGGTCTTCGCGTACCAGGATCGCCACCCCGCCGTTGCGCCGGCCCGGGCTATGCTCGGCGCGGTAGCCGAGTTGCTCCAGGCGCCTGTGCGGGAAGTGACGGAACGGGCAGCGCGTCTCCTGCAGACACACCATGTCGGGGCGCTCCCGGCGCAGCATCTCGGCGATGCGCGGCATCCGGGCGCGAATCCCGTTGACGTTCCAGCTGATGATTCTGAGCCCTTGCGAGTCGTGTGCGGTCATCGTTGCGGTTCCCCTCGTGGTGGTCTTTCGCAGTGGCGGCGTCGCCTTCGAGCCGACGCCCCAATCCCTCTGCTGTGATGTTTGTGTCCCTGTCCCCATGTCCCGTTCCTCGTGTCGCGATCTGCTTCTTCGTGTAAACCTGTCTCTACACAAAAGCTGAAACTAAGTCCTACACAACTGGACACGATAGGCGGGACATCGAGAAACGTCTATAGGTCGTATGGCCAAATTGACGACACGCCATTGGACATTAAGGTGCACGCGTGTCCGTGGTTTGGCCGGATACCGTCCGCGCGCGGCTTTACCTTCCAGATCGTGCTTGTCAACGAGTTCACAGACGGCATAGAGATCGCCCAGCCGCTGCTGGTGCGCGCGGTTGAGCGCCGTGCTCGCCGTGACGGCGGCGACTACCTACGCCTGCAACTCGGCGACCGTACCGGCGCGGTGGTCGCGATGGTGTGGGAGGACCTGCCGGAGATAGAGCGCCTGGCCACCCCTGGTACTGCGGTGTACGTAAATGGTCGCTATACCGTGCACCCGCGCTTCGGCCCACAGATAAACCTCCGTTCGCTCGCCCCCGCCGACCCGGGGAGCTTTGACCTGGCTCAGCTGCTGGACGGCCCGGCGCGCTCGCCCGAGCAGATGGAGGAGGACCTGCGCGAGCTGATCGCGACTGTGCGCAATCCCCACCTCGCGATCTTGCTGGAGCGGATATTCGGCGAGGGCTCGCGGCTGTGGGCGCGCTACGAGACAGCGCCCGCTGCCAAGTACTACCACCAGGCATATCGCCACGGACTGCTCGAGCACTGCCTCGGCGTCGCTCAGGGTGTCAGCGCGATTTCGGCGACGTTCCCCGGTATCGACCGTGACGTGGCGGTGACCGGAGCGCTGTTGCACGACATCGGCAAGCTTGATGCCTACACGGACGAGGAGGGCGGGCAGGGCCAGGCGATCGACCTCACCGACCTCGGTCGCCTGCACGGGGAGATAGCGCTCGGCTACTACCGCATCCGCCGCACGATCGAGGACATCGACGGCTTCCCCGAGGAGTTGGCGTGGGCGGTGGGGCACATCGTGCTCGCCCATCACGGCTCGCTGGAGCATGGCAGCCCGGTGGTGCCGTGCACGCGCGAGGCCACGCTCGTGCACATGATTGACAACCTCGGCGGGCGATTGGGCAGCTTCGACCGGATTGAGAAGGAGCTTCCGCCGGGCGCGCGCTGGTCGAACTTCGACCGCGGCATTGGAGCGGGCGCCTGGTTTGGCGAGCGCGAGCAGGCCGGCCCCTCCGAAGGGGAGCCGGCGGCTCCGTCGCAAGCTCCCGCGCGCGAAGCGGCCTGAGCGCGCTCTTCTCTTCTCGTCTCGCCAGCCTTGTCACGTCCACGGCCGGCCGGGGCGTCCCGCACGGCGACGCAGGTGCGCTCGGGCGAGCGTCAAAAACCCGCAAATAGCGAGCGGGATGCCTCCCGGGCGAATACGTCTCGCCATCGGGTTCTATCTTCTAGGTAGATGGCCAAGGACACCGAGAAGCTGATCCGCCAGTTGTCGCTGATCTCATACCTGATGGCCGAGCGCAGGCCGGTCACGGCGCTTGAGATCAGGCGCGACGTGGAGGGCTACAGCGGCATGAACGAGGACGCGTTCGCGCGTCGCTTCTACGCCGACCGCTCGGAGCTGGAGTCGCTGCGCATACAGCTCACAGTCGATCGTCCCGCCGACGGAGCCGCCGAGCAGGAGAACTACTCGCTGCGCCCGGAGAACTTCCACCTCCCCGCAATCGAGTTCTCAGACGAAGAGCTGGCCGCGCTGCAGGCGGCGCTGCACCTGCTCGACGGGAAGTTCGCTTACGCCGAGCCGCTGCGGCTGGCGCTGCAGCAGATCACATGGGGGCGGCCGAGCCCTCTGCGTGCCCCCGAGCAGCGCTCGGTGGCGCTCGGGATCACCGCTTCGGCAGACGGGCATGAGCTGTCGGTGCGTCTCGCCAAGGTCGAGACCGCGATCTTCCGCAACAAGACGATCACTTTCGAGTACTACACGATGGCCCGCGACGAGGTTGGGTCGCGTCGCGTGGACCCCTACCACCTGCTGTTTCAGGGCGGCGAGTTCTATCTGCTCGGCTATGCCCACGAGCGAGAGGCGATCCGCGTGTTTCGCCTCTCGCGCATCCGCGGCAAGGTTTCCTATGCGACCAAGGCCGAGCACGACTTCAGGCGCCCCGCCGACTTCGATCCGCGCGAGTACGCCAACCGGGCCGAGTGGCGTCTCGGTGAGGAGCAGGGCGTCGCGGAGGTGCTGATCGGCGAGCGCATCGCGTGGCAGATCGAACGCCACTTCGGGCGCTTCGGGGAGATGGGGCCGCCCGGCGAGGAGGCACAGCACCCCGGCGACAGGCTCCTGCGCACGAGCTACTCCAGCCCGCGCATGATCGTCTCCTGGGTGCTCGGCCTCGGCGAGCACGCGCGACTGCTTGGCCCGTGCGAGCTGGTCGAGGAATACGGGCGCAGGCTCGCGCTGCTGGAGGAGCTGCACTGCGAGACGCTCGAGCTGGCCGAGTGTGTGCCGATAGTCGAGGAGACCTCGAGTGGCGGTTCCTCCGCGGCGGCCGACAGGCGCGCGGACCGCGCGGCAGCCGGTACCGAGCGCGATGCTCAGGGCGAAGCCGCGATCCGTCCGGAGCGCTTTGCGCGGCTCGTGACGCTTGCGAGCATCCTGATCCGCGCCGGCCGGCGTGGCGAGCGCGTGAACATTGCCGAGTTGCGCGCGCAGCTGCAGATCAGCGATGAGGAGCTGCGCGAGGACATCAATGTGCTGAACGTCGTCAACTTCGGCGGCGGCTCGTATGTGCTGTACGCCGAAGTCCTCGAGGAGGAGGGCGAGATCGATGTCGATCCGGAGCCCTATAGCGACAACTTCGACCGGCCCGCAAGGCTGCTTCCGGTCGAGGCCAAGGCGCTCGTCGCCGCGATCGATCTGATCGGCGAGCACATCCCCGAGGGTTCGCTTGCCTCGGCGCGCGAGAAGATCGTGGCGGCGCTGGGTGAGGATCCGATGGAGCAGGGATTGCAGGTCGCCCACGCGCGCAGCGACGATTCGGAGGTCGCGCGCACCGTGTCTCGCGCGATCGTCGAGCACAGGCTGGTGGAGCTCGATTACTACAAGGAGAACGAGGACGAGTTCTCGCTGCGTCGCGTCGAGCCCTACGCGCTCACCAACGGCCAGGAGGGCTGGTACGTGGCCTCGTTTGATCCCGACAAGCAGGAAATGCGCCACTTCCGCCTCGACCGCATCAGGCGCGCGCACGTGACCAAGGAGACGTTCGATCCGCGCCCCGAGGTCGATCCGGGCGCCGAAGTGGAGGGCTGGATGCGCACCGGCGAGGTGCGGGCGTCGCGCATCGCGCGCGTGTGGATCTCCCCCGAGCGGGCACGCTGGGCGCGCGAGCAGCGGCGCGTCAGCGAGGAGCTTCTCGACGGGTCGATTGTGGTCGAGTTGAGCTTTGCCGGCACAGACTGGCTGGTGCGCGAGGTGCTCAAGGAGGCCGGCGACGCGGTCGTGCTCGAGCCCGAGGACGCTCGCGACGCGGTGCTCGCGGCGGTTCAGCGTCTGCGCGCGGTGCCCGCCGGGG
>DATNKN010000151.1:0-3331 GCA_035603375.1 Solirubrobacteraceae bacterium | reverse complement strand
GCACCCCCGACCGTTGAAGACGGCGCTTGCATCTGAACGCGCGCGATCCTTCTGCCAGGTCGCCGAGTCGGCGACGGCGCGGTGGTTGGCGCTGGCGCCGTGGTCACGCGCGATGCCGCGGCCTTCACCGTGGTGGGCGGCAACCCTGCGCGACTGCTCGCTCCCCGTGGCACTGAGACTCGCTGAAGCTGCCTCTGGGGCGGACGCGAGCGGCGCGCTCTCGTCACATATCCTGCCTCCGTGAGCACAGGGTTGGTTCACAGCGCTCCTACGCCATCGTCCCCGCAACGTCAGCGCTCGACAAGAGGCGAGATCGCTCGAAGCGCCGCGACGTCGATCATCGGCCGAGGTATATCCGCTGCTCTTACCGCCGCCCTCATCCTTTTCCTGGTCCGGGAACTATCCGCTTACGAGTACGGAATATTTGCCCTCGCGGTATCGATCAGTGAACTGCTGATCCTTCCTGCGGACGCGGGCCTCACCGGCGCGGCCGCTCGATTCATCGCTGAGCAACGCGACAACGTCGCTGCCGTCGCGGATCTTATAACGCGTACGACCCGCCTGAAGTTTCTGGTCATGACCGCGATCGGCGCCGTTCTTGCGGTTGCGGCCGGTTCGATCGCGCGCGCGTATGCGCTTCCAGGTCTTGCGTGGCCGCTCCGTGTGGCCGCACTCGCCGGCTTGGGAGAGTCTTCTGTCTACTTCTCTTCCATCATTTTCATGGCGCTCAGGCGTGCAGGTCTCACGCTACGGCTGCTCGCGGCTGAAAGCGTCTTGGAATTCACCGCAAGCGTCGCGCTCGTTTTGTCCGGTGCGCGCGTAGTCGGTGCCATAGCTGGCCGCGCGATCGGCTACGTCGGAGGGGCGACGGTCGGCTGGTTGCTGATGCGTCCCTACCGGCGTCGCAGGGCTGGCCAGATCGCCACGATGATGTCCATCCGCACGCTGCTGCGGTACGCGGCGGCGGTGGCGGCGGTCGACCTCGTGACGACCTCACTCTTTTATGTCGATGTGCCGATCATCGCTGCGCTACTCGGACCGCGCGCCGTCGCGATCTTTCAAGCTCCGCTCAAGCTGACCGCGTTTCTCGCCCTGCCGGCGGTTGCGGTGGCGCAAGCTGTCGCTCCGAACGTCGCGAGGAGCGCCGCGGGTGATCGGCCAGGGGCTGACGAGCTTGGCGCGGCGCTGAGAGTCATGAGTTTGTGCTACGCATTTGTGACACCGCTAATTCTCGTGTGGGCTGATCCCGTCGCACGGGCGCTCCTCGGGACCCACTACGCGTCTAGCGGCGAGGTGATTCAGCTGCTAACGCCATATGTGCTTCTGCTCGGCGCGGCGCCGCTGCTGGCTGCCGGAGTCACCTACCTCGGGGCCGCGCGTCGCCGAGTCCCGTTTGCGATCGCAGCGCTTGCTGTGAACGTGACGCTCGACTTTCTGCTGCTACCAGCGATCGGCGTCATCGGCGCCAGCCTTGCGACCGACGCAGGATTCGCCGTGGCGGTCGTCGGCAATGTGCTTCTATGCAGGCGCGAGCTGAGGTTCAGGATGCGGCCGTTGGTGGCCACGGGGGCTCGGGCGATTTTCGCAAGTGCTGTCGTCTGGGTGGTTCTAAACTCGCTCGGCGGAGCGTCGATGTCACTCCCAGCCGCGCTCATCAGCATCTTGCTCAGTCCGGTGATATTTATCGCCGCGGCGGCGCTCACCGGCGAGCGTGTCATCTGGCAGGCGGCGACACTCGTCCGCTCAGTCCTAGCACGGTCGAATGCGTGATAGACCTCGTCACTCCTCAGGCAGTCGTCACTGTACCGGTCAAGCCGGGTCGGGCTTAAGGCGCACGCCGATCTGACCCAGGGTGCGAGAGGCTCCGGATTTGGGGCGATTTCCCGATACACTGCGCTGGCAGCGCCCCGGACATGTCCTGGCTCGCGTCAACACCAGAGCAGCTGCCGCTGCAACGTTACGTAGCGACGCTTCGGAGACAAGCCCGGATCATCGTGTTGGCCGTGCTCCTCGGGGCTGCTGCGGCCGCCGCTTATGTACTGCTGAGCCCGACGCGCTACTCCGCGAGCAGCTCGATCCTGATTACGCCGGTACCGGTCGAGGATGCTGCCCTCGGGGGCATCAGCGTCCTGCACGACTCCAGCGATCCCGCAAGCACCGTCGAAACCGCGGCGAGCCTGGTTACGACGACTGAGGTTGCTGACGGCGTCCGACGCGTCCTGCGCTCAAACCAATCTCCGCAGGAGCTCCTAGGCGACGTGCAGGCGAATCCGGTCGCCAACAGCAACGTTGTCGCCGTCACGGCGGATGCCTCGACGCCTGCACAGGCGCGCAGGCTTGTCCGTGCCTTTGTCGACACGTTTGCCGCTCAACGTACTGCCGCGTTTGATCGCCAGCTCAGCCAGCTGATTGCTACGACGCAGGTTCTTCTGGCACGCGAAGCGGGGGATCCGACCCAGTCGGCTGCGCTGTCCTCACAACTCTTACAGTTACAGACGCTCCGGGGCGGAGCTGACCCTGAGTTTCAGACGCTCGGCAATGGGCCAGTGCAGGCGACCCAGTCCTCGCCCAAACGGTCTCTAGCGATTGTCGTCGGTGGCTTTGCGGGACTCTTTCTTGGCCTTTCTGGCGCGTTCGGTCTCGAGCTCCTCGACCCGCGTCTGCGCCGCATAGAGCAGCTGAGACAGCTGTTTCGCCTACCCGTCCTAGCGCAGATTCCGCGAGACCGACGTCGATTTCGCAAGAGGCGAGACGTCCCGCTGACGCCTGAGAGTCTGAGCCCCGCCACGCTCGAGGCGTACCGCACACTTCGAGCGACCGTCAACGCCAAGCAGGGAGAGCCGAGGATCGTCGTGGTCACAGGAACCATGGCTGGCGATGGCAAGTCGACAACCGCTCTTAATCTCGCCGCATCACTCGCTTCCATCGGCAGCCGCGTCATTCTCGTTGAGGGTGACCTTCAACGTCCCTCACTGGCGCGTGCCCTCGGCGTAACTCCTACCGTCGGTCTTGCATCCGTTCTCGAAGGTGAAAGCTCTCTCGACGCCGCGCTCATGAGCATCAACCGCAGTGGGTATCAGCTAAAAGCACTCCTGTCGGACCGGGTGTTCGCCGAGGGCATGACAGACGCATTCTTTCTGCCAGGCGCCGCGCGACTGGCCGGCGAGTTCAGGGAGTTGGCCGACTACACGGTGATCGACTCTCCACCAGGTGTGCTAATCGATTCACTTCACCTCGCTCAGCTGGCCGATGACGTAATCCTTGTCGCGCGAGTGGGCTGGACAAACCTGTCGCAGCTACGCGAGTTTGGTGATCGTTTGTCGCAGCATGA
>DATNKN010000145.1:0-5841 GCA_035603375.1 Solirubrobacteraceae bacterium | reverse complement strand
AGAGCCTACGAAGGGATCGTCGGAGCGGGGGCCCTGGTCAGAAAGCCGTCTTGTCCGATACCCCGAACCACAGGAGACACCCAGTGCCTAGAACGTCGATCCTTGCTCTAGTTGGTGTTGCGCTAGCTGTCGCCGGCTGTGGCAGCTCCAGCAGCACCAGCAGCACCAGCAGCTCGTCTAGCACCAACTCCGCAGCGAGCGCCAGCACGCCTGCTGAATCGACACCAAGCTCCGGCCCGTTCCTGGCCAAATTCACCAGCGTCAGCAAGGTCGCCTCGACGGTCCCGGCCAACGGCGATGTGAATCCGTACGGCATCGTGTTGGTTCCCACCAGCGTGGGCAAGCTCCAGGCGGGCCAGATGCTGATCAGCAATTTCAACGCCAAGGAAAGCGCAAAGGAGACCGGTCAGGGTACCGGCACGACGATCGTGCAGGTCTCGAGGACCGGGAAGGTCTCGCCGTTCGCGACGATCGACGCCAAGACGCTCCCTGGCTCATGCCCAGGCGGCGTCGGGCTGACGACGGCGCTGAATATCCTCCCTGGTGGCTACGTCGTCGTGGGCAGCCTGCCGACGACCAACGGCAAGTCGGCGACCGCCAAGTACGGCTGCCTGATCGTGCTCGACAGCGAAGGTAAGGCGGTCAAGACGATCGCCAGCAAGAACATCCAGGGTCCCTGGGACTCGACCGCTAAGAGCGAAGGCTCCAAGACCACGCTGTTCGTCAGCAACGCGCTCAATGGCGGTGCCGCGAAGGGCATCCACACGATCGACAACTCGACCGTGCTGCGGATCGAACTGGAATCCGGCGAAAACCAGACGCCGAAGGTGCTGAACGAAACGGTGATCGCCAACGGCATCCCCTGGGTTAATTCAGCAGAAGCCCTCGTGCTCGGCCCGACAGGGCTCGCACTCGCCTCCAACGGGACGCTGTATGTGGCCTCGACTGATGGCAACAAGATCTTCGCGATCTCCGAAGCAATGACGCGCACGACGCCCGCCGCGAAAGGCGGGACCGTCCTCACCGAAGGCGGCCACCTCAAGGAACCGCTCGGCATGGTGCTCGCACCTAACGGCAACATCATCACGAGCAACGGTGGTGACGGCAACATGGTCGAAACGACACCCGCCGGCCAGCAGGTAGCTGTGCAGACCGCCGACAAGAAGACCGGAGCCGGATCGCTATTCGGCCTGGTGATCGCTCCTGAAGGCAAGGGCATCTACTTCGTGGACGACGGCGAAAACACGCTCAACCTGCTGCACGAAGGCCAACCGGCTACGCGGACGCCATCGGGCACGACGACGAGCGCTACGACCACGACCGCGTCTCCTGCGACGAAGTCGATCAGCCTCGCCGTCCGCACCCTGCCAACCGTCGGCGCGGTGCTCGTGAACGCCGAAGGCCACACGCTCTACACCTTCGCGCCCGACCAGCACTCCAAGGTCACCTGCGTGTCCTCGTGCGCGGCGGTGTGGCCGCCGTTGAAGCTCGTGAGCGGTGAAACGGCTGCCGGGCCACCCCAGCTGAAGGCGTCGCTGTTGGGCAGCGACGCTGACCCCGAAGGTGGCAGTGTCGTTACCTATGCGGGCTGGCCGCTTTACACCTACGCGGCCGACGGGTCGGCCGGACAGGACAACGGACAGGCGATCGAAGCCAACGGCGGGCGGTGGTACGTCATCGCACCGTCCGGCAAGGTCATCACGACGAACTGAGGCAACTGAGACCGTCCTGCCGGAAGGGAACACGCCTGCGCGGAGTCTCTCTAAGTACAGAGGCTCACGCGACAGTGCGGTGCCCCGACTTATCCATAGGAGCGAACACATGCGCCATCTACTGAAGCTGTCCATACCGGCACTCGCCGCGTCCCTCCTGCTCGCCGCGTGCGGCAGCAGCTCATCCAGCAGCACGACCAGCTCGGCGGCCAGCACCCAGCCCGCCGCGCAGACGAGCAGCAGCTCGTCAAGTGCTGTCGTCGTGAAGAGCGCCTCCAGTTCGCTCGGCACGATCCTGGTGGACAGCCAGGGGATGACGCTGTACCACCTCAGTGGCGAGGTCAACGGCAAGTTCATCTGCACCAGCTCCGCCTGTGTCGGTGTCTGGCACCCCCTGATCGCGCCATCCGGCGGCGCTCCCAGTGGCGAAGTCGGCTCGCTCGGGACCGTGAAGCGTCCCGAAGGGACCGTACAGGTCACCTACAAGGGCACCCCGCTCTACACGTTCACGGGAGACCAGCAGCCCGGTGAAACCAAGGGCCAGGGCATCAAAGACGTAGGCACCTGGAGCGTCATCACGACCAGCTCCAGCAGCACGCCCGCGCCGAGCACAAGCAGCTCCTCGGAACCGGAAAAGTCCAGCGGTAGTGGCTCAAGCGGCGGCGGCTACGGCTACTGAGCCGTTCCGCGGATGCGCGGCGCAGCACGCGCGGGTGTGACAAGCCACCCCCGCGCGCTGGCCGTCAGTTGTTTGTGCGCGGTCGCGTTCGGCGGATGCGGAAGCCAAACCGGGTCGGCGACCAGCACGCAACGGGCGCAACGGGCAGCGATCGAGCGCTATATGAGCGAGGTCGAGCCGATCAGGCTCACGGTCAACAAGCTCCTGGGCGGGGCCGACCCGATCCTTGAGGCGTTCCACGACCGACGCATCACACCCGGTGAGGCCGCCCGGCGCATGGGCCAGCTAGAGCAGCGGTTCGCGACCTACGCGGTCGATATCGCGGCAGTCGATCCGCCAACAGCCCAGCTACGTGATCTCAACGCCGGCTACGCCAACACCTACGTGTACGAGGATGCCTACCTCAGCGCGCTCGTCGCCGGCCTTGCCGACGACGAACTCACCAACCTGCCCAATACGCAGGGAGCTCAGCGCGCGGCGATCATCCGCTGGTGCATCGACCTGACCGTCCTCGCCCGCGCCGCCGACGCGCCGCTGCCGGCAGACCTCCAACAAGCAGGCCGCGGTGAGATCGCACCGTCTCCCAACGGCAGCTAGACGTGACGCGCGCCAGCACCTGCGACGTTTGAGCCCGCGCGGGCTGTGGTGGAGGTTCAAGCGACTGACCCAGCTCGGATGGCCCAGGGACTTCCCGATCGTGCAGTTCCCCAACGCGCCATTCATCATCGCGCTCCTCGCCGGCGCCGCGGCTGCTCGCACGCATGACCCAGGCCACGCCTATCTCGCCGCGATCTCTTTCCTGGCATTCGGCGTGTGGGCTTACGAGGAGCTACTACACGGCGTCAACTGGTTCCGCCATCTGCTCGGCCTCGGATACGCGATCTCCACCGTTGTGCACCTCGCGCTCGCGCTAGGAAGCTAGCCCGCCAATCGAAGCTCACTGTGAAAACGAGACGCATGCCGACCGGTACCAACGGCGGGCGCCGCCCGGCGCCTGAGCACAACGGCGCCGGGTCCTCTACGTCAGGGCTACTTGACCGTGCCTCCAGAGGCGTTGATCGCATACCACGTGCCGCCGAACTCCTTTACGCCGACGTAGGAGGTCTTCCCTGGACCGCTATCGCCACTGTAGGTGTAGAGCGGGTGACCGGAGTAGGTGACCTGTTTGCCGCTGGTCGTGGACAGCAGCGAAGCCTTGACGCCCGAGCCGGCCGTCGGGCGACCGCTCGCTTTCAGCGACGGCCATATTGCTGAGCATCCGCTGATCGCCGCGCAGCTGTTCTTGTTGCCGTGATCCTTCGTGAACTCATAGAGCGTGCGGCCCGAGCTACTGACGAGGATGCTGCCAAGGCTGGTGTGGCGCAGCTGCACTGTGGCAGCGGCGCTCGAGTGCGCGGACGGGAGGCTGCTCTGTGCGCTGGCGACCGTCGCGGCGCTTGCGGCGCTTGCCAAGGCGACGGTCAAGAAAACGTAGGTTCGCTTCATGGTTCCTCCGAATGTTGGGCGCTCGGGCGCGTGACTGTCATCTCTACCTATAGACACCGCCACGCCGCGAACCTTCCCGAGCACCGGCGTGCCTGTGCTCCTCCTCGCCGTCGTCAGGCCGGCGGTCGTGCACGCTCAGGAGGCGGTCGCGTCGTGATCGCTCCAGCTTGCCAGCCGTAGCAGCGTGGCGCTGGAGACGCCGCGGCCGGATACCACGCACAGGTGGCCGTCACGCAGCCATGTCACGACCGCAGCGCCGTTCTCGGTGAGCAGCCGGTAGGACACGCCACCGCGCCAGGCGATCACGCCGCCGCCGACCCGGGGCACCGGGGTGCCGGCGAGGATCGCATAGCCGATCCGTCGGCCGCTTGAGTCGGCATAGAAGACCGTCGTGATCGAGCGGCCGTCAACGCGATCGGTGCGCGATCCGGTGCTGCGCCACCCGAAGCGCTCACTCCAATAGGGGAACGGCACGCCGTTGACGGCGACGGCAAGCTGCGCGTGGTGCGCCTGGCTCTCTGGCGGTGCGGGGAGCGTCGCCGCACGAAGGGTTGACGCGGCTGCCTGGCTGAAGCTGAAGGTAGGGGCGCTGCCACCACCGCCCAGGCCGACCGCAATCGCCACGACTGCGACTGCGACAGCACCAGCGCCAGCAAGGCCGAAGGGAGAGAGCCGACGCAGACCCCGACGGGGAGAGCGCCGCGCGAAACGCTGACTCTGGCGTGAGGCCACCATCGACTCGATCCGTCGGTGCAGCGACTCCGGCGCTGGCGCGTCGAAGGAGCGCACCAACTCGGCGATGCGCCGCTGCTCGTCCTCGATATGGGGCGTCTCAGTCATGGTGTTCCTCTACTAGAGGAGACTCCGGTGGGCAGCGTCTCATTCCCACGGACTGCCGGGCTTGGTGGGTGCCGCGGCGCGGAAGCGTCGAGACGGTCGATCTCGCACTGCGACTGGGCCGCCCGAGGGGTACGCGCCGCGGATAGCAATCGCAGTGGGAAGGATCTCAGCGCGCGGGAGTCTTGAGGGGATGACGGCCGGGATGCCGCTGTGCCGCGCACGGCGCCCAACGATTGCCATATGGACACCCAGCACGAGACGAGAAAGGTAGGTTCACGATGAGGCCGCGCACGCTTTTGCTTTTTGCCTTTGTTGCTCTGCTGGGAGCGGCGACTGCCGTTCCGGCGCTGGCCATCGCCTCGGAAGTAAAGCTGGAAGTCAACGAAAATTGTGTCGAGTCGAACTGGCCATGCTGGGCGACTCCGGGATCGAGCCAGCCGGCCTCGAAGGTCACGATCGCAAGCGGCGGCTCGGTCGTCTTTGCCGACGACAAGACTGCCGCCAACATCGCGTGGACCGCTACCGCACCCCTGTGCGAATCGGAAGTGCCCGTCGCGCCAGCGTCGCCGAAGACAGGCTGGGAAGGAAAGTGCACGTTCACAACACCTGGCGCCTACCACTTCGAAAGCTCGACCCTCTTCAACGACGGAGTCGACAACTACACCAAATATGAAGTCGTGGTCGCAGGGACCGCCAAGGCCAAAACGACGCCAACCAGCCCTCAGCACCAGACCGAAGCGACGCTCACTGGGAGCATCGAACCCGAAGGCAACCCGACCGAATATCATTTCGATTACGGCAGCGCGAGTGTCACCGAACACTCAAGCGCCCCAACCAGCCTCGGTGCCGCCGACTTCACAAGCCACTCGGTATCGCTCCCAGTGAGTGGTCTGCTGCCAGGCACCGAATATCACTTCGAACTGATCGTGAGCTACGGCGCCAGTCAGACCGTTTCCGGTGGTCCACAGACATTCACGACTCTGCCGGCCGCAGAGCCGGCAGTGAGCACGCTCGCGGCCTCCGCCCTGGAGGAAACCGAAGCCACGCTCAATGGCAAAGTCGATCCGGAGGGCGGCGCTGAAGCCGAATACTTCTTCGAATGGGGCGCCGGCTCCAGTGGAGCCT
>DATNKN010000143.1:0-3833 GCA_035603375.1 Solirubrobacteraceae bacterium | reverse complement strand
CGCGGTGCTCGAGCTGCCACCGCTGCTACTGCCGGCAGTGCTGCTCCGTGGCATCAGTGCACTGCTGGGGTGCAGGGTGGCGTGCTCGCCGAGTCCGAGCGCGTGCCAGGTCGCTGGTCCCACGACGCCGTCTACCGCAAGGCCGTCGCGCGCTTGCAGGCTCTTGACCGCTGCCTCGGTTTGCGGGCCGAATTCGCCGTCGGCCTGGATGTGGAGGGCTTCCTGTAGGTGACGCACAGCGTCGGCGGGAGTGTTCGCGCTGGGCGAGGAGGTGGACGTGCCGCCGTCGGCGGGCGCAGGCGCGGGCGTCTGGGTCGGTGCCTGCCCGCCTGTCGTTGTCGCCGGTGTGCTCTGTGCCGCCAACTTATGGGGGAAGAGGCTCTGGTGCAGCACCGCGTCTTGCTTGATGTCGAGCGCGCTCCATGTTTGCGGCCCAACGACTCCGTCGGCAACGAGGCCGTGGCTCGCCTGGAAGTGACGCACCGCACGCTCGGTTTCCGGGCCGAAGGTGCCGTCGACCTGCACCACGCCTACCTTTTCCTGCAAGCGCACGACAGGGCTTACGGTCGACTTGGCTTCGGTCCCGCCGGTGCCACCGGTTTCCGATTCTTCTCCGGTGCCAGTGTTCTGTGCGACGGTCGCGGATGAACCTTGAGCGGCGGTTTTTTCATTTGAATTTGGCACGTACGACGCGTCAACAGGCGACTGAGCGGTCGATTCGGATTCTTCGACGGGCTGCGTGTATGCGTGGGTCGACTGTTGTGCCTCTTCTCCAGGGGAGACGCTTGCGATGTCGGTCGTTAGTGCTCCGTCGGAGGTCTTGTCGCGCAGTGCGGCGCTTGTCATCGGTCCCACGATGCCGTCCACGGTCAGGCCGTTGTTTGCCTGGAAGGCGCGCACCGCTTGTTCTGTTTCGGGCCCGAACACGCCGTCGACTTTGATGCCGCCGAGCGCCTGCTGCAGGAGGCGTACCTGGCGGCCTTCGTTGCCGATTTCGAGCAGGATGTAATGGGTAGTTGTCGTCGGCGGCTCGGGTGCCGGCGCGGGGGTCTGTTGGGCGCTGCCGTTGGCGTCGGCCAGCCCCGCGGCGGGGCCGGCGGCGATCGCGATCAGCGTACCCAGGGAAAGTCTGCGTGCGCGTGTCGCCGTCGGCACGAACTGCAGCTCGCCGGCGCGGCGGCGCGTGCGTGAGCGCAGTTGCGAGAGCTCCCACGGCTCCTGCTCGGCGAGGTTGCGCGGAGAGGGCACCCGGTTGCGGGCGTCGACGAGCTTGGAAAGGCGCAGGGGAGAACCGCCGGTTTGCTTGGCGGCCGCACGCTCACGGCGTGCCCGGGAGCGGACGAGCGAGGCCTCCCAGGGGTCGAGCACTGCAAGATCGCGCGTGGATCCTGACATGGCAACAGCGTCCTTTCGTTATCTCAGGGCGCCTACGGGGTTAGCTGTCGGGCTCGCGTGTTTACGCTACGCCACTGTTGTGGCGATTCGCCCCCACGGCCGGCTGGCCGTATTTGGGTCCCCCGCTCCTCGACCCGTGGGGCAAGGACTCGGCACGAACGCGGAGCAACGTATCACGTCCCGTTGCAAGTTGCATCACATGGGAAGGGTTGCAAGGATTTTTGCCGACGGGCACGGTTTCGCCGGTTTGCGACGCTGGCAATGCGCAGCTCCGACCACGATGTTACTTCGCGACCGTGTCCGGCTTC
This sequence comes from Solirubrobacteraceae bacterium, assembly GCA_035603375.1. Lineage (GTDB taxonomy): Bacteria > Actinomycetota > Thermoleophilia > Solirubrobacterales > Solirubrobacteraceae > Palsa-744. The sequence continues at coordinate 2,130 of DATNKN010000143.1, read as the reverse complement.
GCGCGCACCGTCGCCGGTGTCATGCGGCTTGGAAACGATCGAAGAAGTCCCGTGCGGTCAATTAAAAGGAAGTTAGGGCAGCCTAATTAGGGTTGCCTAAGTTATGGTAGGCTGCGCTTGTCGGAAACCCGAGCCCGTGAGTAGGGTATCGCAAGAGATCGCCGTATGACTAACGCAAACGCAACCGCCATGCCCCCTGCGCCCCGTGTCGCAAAGCGCACGAGCGAACGCGCCAGCTTCTATGTCTGGACGGCGATCGTGCTTGCCGTATCCGTCACCGCGGTGATCATGGGATGGCACGCGCACGGCGGCACAACCGACCCGACGGCGCTTCCTCCAGGGGATCGCTTGAACCACACGACGGTCGTCGTCAACAGCGCGATCTTGGTGTTTCGCGAGGGTCTTGAGACGATCCTCGTGCTCGCTGCCGTAACGGCGAGCTTTCTCGGCACCAATCGCGTCTACCGCCGTCCGGTGGTTACCGGCGGAGCGACAGCCATCGGGGTTGGTATCGCGACCTGGTTCTTCGTGGTGTGGCTGATCGGGCGCTTCCATGGCGGCGAGTTCGACGTGCAGGCCGCCACCGGCCTGCCGTCGCTGATCGTGCTTTTGATCGTGATGAACTGGTTCTTTCACAAGATGTACTGGACCGGTTGGATCTCCAGCCATCACAAGCGCCGTCGCGGCTTGCTCTCATCGGATCCCGAAACGAACAAGCGTCGGATGCTGCTCGGCTTGGCGCTGCTCGGTTTCACCTCGGTCTATCGCGAGTGCTTTGAGATCGTCATCTTCCTACAGAACCTGCGCGAGCTGTATGGCTCGAGTGTCGTGCTCGAGGGGGTCGCGATCGGCGCCCTGTTCACCGCGACGGCAGGCGTGCTGACATTCGGCTTGCACCAGCGCCTGCCCTACAAGCGGCTGCTGATCATCACGGGGCTGATGCTCATGTTCGTGCTGCTCGTGTCCGTCGGCGAGGAGGTAAACGAGATGCAGCTCGCCGGCTGGATCGGCACCACCGAAATCCACTGGCTGCAGATCCCCGCCTGGATGGGCACCTGGTTCTCGCTGTTCAACAACTGGGAGACGTTCATCGGCCAATTCCTCGCGTTGTCGATAGTGCTCGGCTCCTACCTGGCCGCGCAATACCTGCGCGTGTGGCGCCCGCGCCGTCGCGGCGAACAAGCCGCCCGGATCGCCAACGCCGCGCCCGAGCGCCCCGCCGACCTCGCGATTTCTGGCGCCAGAACCGCGCCGCAGATGTAGCCAAGGGCGCGATCGGCGAGCCACCCCGCTGGCGGGCGGGTGCGCGCTAACCCGGTTCGGGGCCGATCTGCTCGATGAATGCCGCCAGCGCGGCCACCTGCTCGGGGTGTTTCGGTAGATCCAGGTGCCTGGTGGCCGCAAGCATCGACGCGGCGTCATATCCCCGGATCGAAGTCTTGCCCGGGTGTAGCAGCGCCTGCGTGACGAACCGTTCGTTGACGACGACGCTTCGCCCGTCTGTGAGCGTCATTCGGTGTCCGGCGAAGCTGGCGAAGCTCGGAGCGACTTTCGTCGTTGTCGCCTCTAGATGGCAAGCGGCGCAACCATCCGCGACGACGAGACGTGCGCCTTGCTCGATCAACTGTTGTTGGTGGGAAAATGGCTCTGAGACATATCCCGGTGCGGTCGAGGTCGAGGAACTCTGGTTGCCGCCGCAGCCGGCGAGCGAGAGCGGGATCGCGACCGCCAGCAGTGCCCTTATTCCTGCTCTTGGGCCGATCCTCATGCCACGTCGGGTACCCCGACAGGTGGGATCTCCTCGGCCGGTGCCCGTTGTGGGGCGCTGGCGATTTGCGCCACGGGCAGCAGCGCGAATGCAAGCAGCACGAACAGCGGCCCGGCGTTGACATCGGTGGCGCTTCCGTTCCAGAACGGCCCGCCGAGGCTCTGTCCGAACACCCAGTACGCCAGAGACACGGCGATTCCTATCGCAAGCGCCGGCCAGCGTAGCGGTGTCCAGACGCCGAGGGCGACCGCAACAGAGATGATTGCCAGGACGATGGCGATCGTGGTGCCGTGGCCGTGCGTATCGTTGCCAACCGAGGTCTGGAACTTGGCCAGCCAGTGCGGCGAGGCTTCGGCCATGCC
>DATNKN010000132.1:0-2879 GCA_035603375.1 Solirubrobacteraceae bacterium | reverse complement strand
GCCCGCGTTCAGGAACGCCCAGGCCGAGCCGTGGCTCGTGAATCTGAAGGCAGGTGCAGATGGTCGAGCTGTAACCATTTAATAGTGATTTCGTGGCGTCTTGTTTGCGACATTACATCAATGCACCCTGCACAGCAAGCTCCCATTGCAAGGAGAAACCATTGACCGCTTTCACAGAGACCACCGGCTCGATCGCGCGCCTGGCGGGAGTCTCCGCGCCGACCGTACGGCTGTACGCAGACAGCGGGCTGATCGAGTACGTGATGGCGGCCAATCACACCCGCCTCTATCGGCCTGAAGCCGCCGAGGAGGTCAAAGCGCTGTTGGCAAAGAGGCTCGCGAACCGCGGGCAGCGTCGAAGCGCCTGAGATTTTGATGGCCCTCCCCGCCCGCTTCGCGCACCTGGACTCGATGATCGACCTGCTGGCCGACCTGGTCGCGCGCGAGCTCTTGGAGGGGGATCCAGAAATGAAAACGGGCGTCGGTCTCGACTCCGACGCCCGCCAATCGACCCATGTCCACGCCGACCTGGAAGAGACGACGCATGCAAACCCTACAGCAGGCATCAGGCCCGCTGCAATCAGAAAACGGCAATTCTAGACCAAGGGAGATTCCCCTTCCGGCGCACATCGTCGCGCGGCTCGCCGCCGAGGGCGTGCATAGCTTGGCCGACTGGCGCCGCCTCGGGCGCCGCCGGCATCAGTTCTTTGGGATTACACGGCGCGTCGTTGAGCAGCTCGACGCCCTCGTGAGGGAAGTGCCGTGAAGGCGCGGCGCCAAATACCTGTCTGTCAGCCGCGGCTCACCCCCCGAGCCGCGGTCCTTGGGCGCCGTGCTCCTGGCGGCGCCATTTTTACGCTGCATCCGCGCTAGTGTCCAACACGGGGGAAACTGACGACGCCGGGCCACGCGCGAGCGCGGAGCCGTCGCTCGCATCTCCCGAGGAGGCGCCCCCTCTCGCTGTGTATGCCGATGAGCCCGCGGCGCGCCCGGCGAACGGTAGGACCCACGAGCTCACGCCCGCGCAAGAGGAGTCACGCCCAGCACCGCAGCTCAGCCGCGGAGCGAGCGCGGCGCAAGAGAACGTGGTCGGGGCGCTGCTGCTCGGCGCGCGATGGTCCACCGTCGCCAACATCGTGCGCCCCACGGACTACCCTCCGGACCTTCAGCTCGTCCTCACCGCGATCGCGCGCCTTGCCGCGAATGAGCAAGCGCACGATCCGATCGCCGTCGGGCAAGAGCTCGAGCGCACCGGGCACTTGGTCGCCGCCGGCGGCCTCGCCACGCTGAGCGAGCTGGCCCGCACCACATTGACCACGGCGAATGTAGCCGACCACGCCAAGAGCGTCCGCAAGCGCGCGATTCTCAATGGCCTGCCAGCGACCTACCAGGACCAGGAGGGCATTGAGCGGATCAAGCGCGCTATGGCCGAGTTTGACGCACTGGAGAAACCTGCGCCGCCGGTGCTTCTGGATCTCACGCCCGTATCGGAGTTGGCCAAAACGCCGGCGCCGGCGGCGCGCGACTGGATTCTCGAGGGCATCATTCCGGCACGCCGGCCGACGTCGCTCCTCGCCGACGGGGGCCTGGGCAAGACGACGATCGCCGTGCAGATCGGTGTGCACGTCGCGATGAACCGCGCGCTCTACGGGCTCAAGGTGAGCGGCGGCCCGGTGCTCGGAATCTTCTGCGAGGACGAGCCCGAGGAGGTCGACCGCCGCGTGCGCGCCGCGTGCGCCGCCGAGGGGCTCGAGCTTGCCGAGGTCGATCGATTCGTGGCGCTGAGCCGCGACGGCCACAACAACATGCTGTGCACCTTCGAGCACGACCAGATCGTCCTCACCTCCTTCTACGAGCAGCTCGAGGCCACCATCGCAAGCTTCCGGCCGCGCCTGGTGATCCTCGACGTGCTCGCCGACTTCTTCGCCGGCGACTACTTGAACACCGCGCACGCACGGCAGTTCGTGAAGGTCGCGCTCGGAGGCTGGTGCGTACGCCACGCGTGCGCCGTGCTCCTGATCGCCCACCCTTCGGCCTCCGGCATGAGCAGCGGTGAGGGCGGCGGGTTCTCGACGGCCTGGAACAACGCGGTGCGTAGTCGCCTCTACCTGCGCCGCCCGAAGCTCGAGGACCCGGAGGCCGCACAGATGCGCCGCGTGCTCGAGGTGCGGAAGAGCAATTACGGCCCGAGTGGCGCCTCGATCCCCCTCCTCTGGCAGGCGGGAGCTTTCGTTCCGGACCCCAACCCCGCGGAGCCTGGCGCCGGTCGCGCGCCCAAAGTCGATACGAAGCTCTCCATCGCCGCCCAGGACTACCTGCGCGAGCAGGGAGGCACTGGCGGCATCGTCAGCTTCCAGTCCGTCTACAAGGCGCTGCAGGTCGCCGGGGCCCTCCCGCAGGGCGAGTACGAGATCGTCCGGCAGCCCCTGAACCGCGTGCTGAAGGAGCTCATCCGAGCCGACTTCATCGTCCAGAGCAAGGTGCCGAGAGGCTACCGATTGAGCGAAACGGCTCGTAACGCTCGTAATACGGCCGGTAACAACTCGTAATGCTCGTAACGCTCGTAACTCGTAATTCTCGTAACGCCCCCTACGGGGGCGGCGTTACTACGTTACGAGAATTGACGATAAGACGTTACGAGCGGCCCGCGGTACGGACGCTCCCCTCATGACCGTCCGGAACGGCAAAGCCCAGGAGGCGGCCATGAGCCTGCGGCAAGAGATCCGTACGCTGCTGCTCGATCACCCGCTGGCCCAACTCACCGCGAAGGAGATCGCAGCCAGGCTCAGCCGACACGTCGCGCTGCGCACCGTGCGATGGCACCTGCAGGCGATCCGCGCGGCGACCAACACCAACACCGCGTTGGCGTTGCCATCACG
>DATNKN010000129.1:0-5994 GCA_035603375.1 Solirubrobacteraceae bacterium | reverse complement strand
TCGAGGAGGAGGCGGCCGTCACGATCGCCGTGTCGGCCCCGAGCCCGCCACTCCACTCGCGTACGCGCGCCACGGCCTCATCGGGTGCGAGCGCCAGCTCGGCACCGAGTCGCAGTCCAAGCTCGCGCCGTCGCTCCTCCGGCTCGACGCCGACCACAACCGTGCCCGCGGCACTCAGGATCTGAACTGTGAGCAGGCCGAGCAGGCCCAGGCCGATCACCACCAAGCGCTCGCCCAGTGCGGCCTCCGCGCGGCGCACGCCCTGCATCGCGATCGCGCCGAGCGTGGTGAACGCGGCCTCCCGTGGCTGCACGCCCTCCGGTACTGGCGCGAGGAGATTCCCGGGAATCGACACCACCTCGGCATGGTTGGCCAGGCCCGCGCCCGCGCACGCGACGGCTTGGCCCACGGTGAAGTCGGCGATGCCGCCGGTGTCCAGCACAATGCCAGCCGAGGCGTAGCCGAGCACCGTGTCGTCGGCGACGGCGTTGCGCACCAGCTCGACCGTCTCGCGAATACCGTGCTCGCGAGCGTGGCGAAGCGTGAGCAGCACCAGATCGGGATTGCGGACCGCCCGCATCGGCAGCGATCCGCCCCCGTCGGAGACGGCCGCGCGCTCGGTTCCACTGGAGATCACCGACGCGACGTTGGCCACGAGCACGCGGCCCGGTTGTGGTGAGGGCGCCGGCACTTCGGCCACCAGGGGGCGGCCATTTCGAAGCACGACCTGCTTCATCGGGAGCCTCGGATCGAGCGGAGAGACATTGTGTTAGAGATTACGGCTCTTGGGACTTATTGAGGTTTTGGAAAGCAGGCCGTGCTCTCCTATGATCTCCAGCCGCATGGATTCCCTGAGTTCCAGCCGCCCCGGGCGCGTGGATTCGCGCCGGAAGATCCTCTCGGTTGTGGGTACGCGACCCAACTTCATGAAGGTCGCGCCAATCGTTGGGGCACTGGAGCGCCGCCGCGATGAATTCGACCACGTGCTCGTCCACACCGGCCAGCACTACGACGAGGCGATGTCTGAGATCTTCTTTGAGGAGTTGGGCGTGGGGGAGCCCGACTATCGCCTTGGCGTGGGCTCGGGCACGCACGCGCTGCAGACCGCCAGAGTCATGGAATGCCTCGAGCCGGTGTTGCTCGAGGAGCGGCCCGACACGGTGCTGGTGCCTGGCGACGTGAACTCGACGCTCGCCGCCGCTCTGGTCGCAAGCAAGCTCGGCCTGCCGATCGCCCACGTCGAGGCAGGATTGCGTTCCTTCGATCGCACGATGCCCGAGGAGATAAACCGCGTGTTGACGGACGCCATGTCGGACCTCCTCTTCACACACTCGCCCGAGGCGCGCGAGCACCTGCTGATCGAGGGTCGAGAGGAGCGGACAATCCACTATGTCGGAAACACTATGATCGACACACTGGTGGCGATGCGCGAGCGAATCGACGCGCGGGACGCTCCGACTCGCCACGGCCTGGCGGCGGGCGAGTACCTGCTCGTGACTCTGCACCGCCCTGCGCTCGTGGACGGGCCGCTGTTGGCCGTCGCGGCCGAGGCGCTGCGCGCCGTCGCCGCGCAAATGCCTGTCGTCTTCCCGGTGCATCCGCGCACCCGCGCGCGGCTGGCCGTCGAAGATCCGACGTTGGCGGGTACGGCAGGCCTCGCGCTGCTCGAGCCGATCGGCTACCTGGAGTTTCTCTCGCTGATCGCCGGCGCGGCGGGGGTGCTAACCGACTCTGGCGGGATACAGGAGGAGACGACGTTCCTGGGCGTGCCCTGTCTGACGTTGCGCGCGAACACCGAGCGGCCGATCACCGAGAGCATGGGCACGAACATGCTGCTGGGACTCGCACCCGAGCGTATCCGTGAGGCGCCCGAGCTGCTCGCGCGGGTGCGAGAACGCTCGAATCGCGTACCCCCGCTGTGGGACGGTCACGCGGCCGAGCGGATCGTTGACGTGCTCGGCGTGCAGATGGCTGACGTCTTCGCGCTAGCGCGCGACGATGTGCCCGGGAGATAGCGATCGTGGCTCTGTGGTTGTGCGAGTGGCGGGCTCGGCGGTACGTGGTGGTGCTCTTCAACCGTCGCTGGCAACGTCCTCCAAGAGCCCAGCCATGCGGCCCGCAAGCGCACGGCGACTGTAGGGCCGCAGGCGCTCAGGGGCGAGCGGGCGATGTGTGCCTGCACGCAGACGCGCCAGTGCCGCGACGATCGTCTCAGGTATGTCCAGGCGCGCGCACAACTCATCCGCCTGCAGGCGGCACAGCAGCGCCTCGCTTGCGCCGCCGTCGGTGATGCAGAGAACCGGCTTGTTCAGCGCCAGGTACTCGTAGATCTTGCTCGCGACGGCCGTCTCGTCGCCGGCGGCGCGGGCCTGTGTGATCAGCCCCGCGTCGGCACTTGCTATGCGACCTACCGCCTCCCGCCACGGTGAGGGCGGGAGCACCTCGATCGGCACACTGCCGCACTGTCGTGCCGACTCGACTTCCGCTCGGGAGGTCGGTGAGAGGTAACCGTGTAGTACCAGGCGAAAGCTGCCGAGGATGCGTGGGTCCTCCAGTGCGTGGAGGAGCGGCGCGAGCGGGCGCGCCGGCGTGAGTGTGCCGGAGTGCAAAAGGGTGAGGGTCCGCTTCGAGTCGTGCGTGCGCACCACGCGCAGACGTGTGTGATTTTTCTCCGCGATATTCTCGGCTGGTGCGTGCTCGGTTGCGCCGGTTCTCGCGAGCACTCCGATTTCCGGATCGAACCCGTTGGGGATCTCCACGACCTGCTCGCCGATCCCGGGGTGGCGCACGCGCAAGTCGGAAACAGCCTCGGGTGTACAAGCGACCACCCGGCGTGCTCCGTCGAGCAACCACTGCTCGATCCTCGGCAGAACCGACCCGCCCAGGTCGAACGCGGGATTCCCCGCCCACAGGTCACGCAGCTCCACCACGAGCGGCACACGCATACCGACGCCCATGTACGCGGCGATCCCGATGCGCGCCGCGATCGGACCGGCGATCGGCGGTCCCGTTGCCAGCACCACGTCGGGCGGGTTGTGCTCGATGTGTCGCTTGACAAGCAACGCGCCGCGTGCGATCCACAGCGTCGAGAGCGGCAGTGCGTCCGGGCGAACTCCCACCAGGCGGAAGGCGGGCTGGCTCAGTCGAGCAGCGCGCGCCATCACGGCGGCGCGCGTCGCCACCGAGCGCGCCGAGTTGCTGTCGAACTCCGAGGCACCGACGTGCTCGGCGGCACTGAGCACGTCGACCTGCCAGCCGTGTTCGGGAAGATAGCGCCGGAAGGCACGCCAGCGCGCGGCCGGTCCGCCCGCCTGCTCGATCGAGCGGTGTGTGACCAGAAGTAGGCGCCGCATAGTTCGTATGGTTTCATGATCCGATGCGCTTGACGCTCGACCTCCGCTTTCAGGGACCGACGGTCGAGCCGGCTTTGGCCGAGCGCGTCGTGACGTTGGGTGAATTTGCGGCGATGGTGCGCGAGCCGGCGTTACTCGCGCGCCTGTTGCGCGATCCGGGCCTCAGCGAGCTGCTTGTGCTGAGAGACGACAGGGCGCTCAACGGCGTGCAGGCCGGCGCGCTGGCGCTCGCCTCGCTCGGGCGTGCGAACCGTGTCGAGACGCGCTCCCCTAAAGGCGTCCGTCGTGCCGGGATCGGCGCGACACGTGTACGGGCGGCAGCAGCGCTCGCGCGCGCTCTGCCAGTGGAAATAGGACGCAGCGTACGTTGGTATGAGCGTGCGCGGCGGGTCGCCGACACATCCTTCTCGTTGCCTGCGCATCCGCGCGGCGAGGCACGCCGAGTCACATACCTGCGCGCCGAGCCGTCGCTGCGCTGGCTCGGGGCGCAGGTGGGCGGGGCGGCGACACATACGGCAGGTGTCATCAACGGGTTCGCGGCCGCCGGTTTGGAGGTAAACGTGTTTGCTCCCGAGCGACCGGAGGGCGTGCGCGACGCGCGCTGCGTGCAGGTGCCACCGCGATACATACTGCAGCTCGTGCACTGGCTGACGCTCGTCGGCCACGGACAGGCGCTCCTAGAGGCGGCTGAGAACACGCCCGCCGACTTCGTCTACCAGCGCTATGCGCTCGGCTCCTACGCGGGACTCGAGTTGGCGCGAGCTCTCGACGTTCCGCTCGTGCTCGAGTTCAACGGCTCGGAGATATGGACCGAACGTCACTGGGGTAGCGGCCGCGTGCCGCTGGCGGGAACCCTGGGGGCGCTCGAGCGGCGCAACCTGCTCGACGCTTCGCTGATCGTCGTCGTCTCACGGCCGCTGAAGGATCAACTTCTCGAGATGGGAATCGATCCGCAGCGGGTGTTGGTGAATCCGAACGGAGTGGATGTAGATGAGCTTGCGCAGGCGCGCGCCCTCACTCCGAGCGAGTGGCGCTCGCGCGAGAAATTGCCGGCGGCGCCGACGGTCGGCTTCGTGGGCACGTTCGGGCTGTGGCACGGTGTAAGGCTGCTCCCCGAGCTGATTGAGCGGGTCGCCGCTCGCCTTGAGGAGGTGCACTGGGTGCTCGTCGGCGACGGGCCGCTCCGCGCAGAGGTCGCCGCCGACATCGAGCGGCGCGGACTCTCCGATCGCGTGAGGTTGACCGGCGTCGTGTCCCATCCCCAGGCCGTGCGGCTGCTCGCCTGTTGCGAGGTTTGTGTATCGCCGCACGTGCCCAACCCCGACGGAACGGCCTTCTTTGGCTCGCCGACGAAGCTGTTCGAATACATGGGCCTCGGGCGCGCGATCGTCGCCTCCGATCTCGACCAGATCGGCGAGGTGCTGAGGGATGGCCACACCGCTTTGCTGACGGCGCCGGGCGACGTGTCGGCCGCCGCGAGCGCGGTCGTGCGACTGCTCGAGGATGAGGATCTGCGAGCGCGACTCGGCCAGGCCGCGTTGGGTGAGGCCAGTGAGAACTACAGCTGGGACGCCCATGTCGGGCGTATCCTGCGGGCACTGGGTGGGGCCCACGGCTCGTGAACGACGACATCACCGTGGTCGTCGCCTGCTTTGACTACGGCGCCTTCCTGCGCGAGAGTGTCGAGAGCGCGCTCTGCCAACAGGGTGGCGAGCCGAGGGTGATCGTCGTCGATGACGGCTCGACCAATGCCCGTACGCTCGCGGAGCTGGAGCGACTGCCCGCGAGGGTGAAGCTCATACGCCAGGCAAACGCGGGTGTCGCCACGGCCCGAAACACGGGCTTGCAAAATGTTCAGACTCCGTATGCGCTGATTCTCGACGCCGACGATCGCCTCGCCGAGGACGCGTTGGCGCGACTGCGCGGTCCGCTTGAGGCCGAGCCAGCGCTCGGCTTCGCATATGGGCTCATGCGCTTCTTCGGGGCATGGGATGGAGTCGTGAAGCTGCCGCCTTACGATCCATACCGGCTGCTGTATCGCCACAACATCGGCGCCACAGCTCTCGTTCGCCGCGAGCTGTTCGAGGACGTCGGCGGCTTCGATCCCGCGTTCGCGGGCTATGAGGACTGGGAGTTCTGGCTTGGCGCGCTCGAGCGCGGCTGGCGTGGGCGGCGCGTGGAGGAGGTGGCGCTTCTCTACCGGCGCCACGGCTCCGGACGCCACGCCGGCGCGCGACCGCACTACCACGCGAGCTTTCGCCAGATACGCCGCAAGCATGCGGGGCTCTACGGGCGCTCGGAACGGCGACGGTTGGCGCACGAGTCAAGCCTCGGTGTGGCCGGGCGTCTTCTCTACCGCTACTGGTGGGGCTCCAGACCGTTGCCGGCTCGCGTCGAGCTTGCCTTGCAGGCTGCGTTTTGGCGAGCGGGCGACAGCGTCGAGGACAGCTCCGGTGGCTCAGATTCCTCGCTCAGCCCTTCCTGACGTCGCAATCGCTCATCAAGCAGTGCCTGGCGTTGCGCGAGCATCTCGCTCTGATGTCCGAGTCGCGAAACGGCCGAGGAGAAGTGCAGCAGTAGCAGGAGAATGAAGCCGATCGCGATGAAGAACAGGGCGTTTGGCGGGTAGATGACGCCGCTC
>DATNKN010000120.1:0-2465 GCA_035603375.1 Solirubrobacteraceae bacterium | reverse complement strand
AGATCGCGCTTGTGCGGGCGTAGCCGGAGGTAGGCGCCGCGGAAGGGAACGATCCGCGGGTCGGCATCCGCACCACACCGCACGGCGAGACGATCGGCCCACGCGCCTGCGCAGAACACGACGTGGCCGGCCTCGATCTCTCCACGCTCGTGCACGAGGCTCAGCTTGCCGGAGCGTCCCCGCACGTGCTCCACGCCGCAGTCCGTGACCACGGCTCCACCCGCATCGACCACATCCTCGGCGAGAGCACGTGCGACCGCGCCGAAATCGGTAATCCCCGTCGCGGGCGAGAAGATGCCGGCGATTCCGACGACGTGCGGCTCTATCTCCAACAGCTCCTCCGCACCCAGACGACGCATACCGGGAACTCCGTTGGCGGCTCCGCGCCGCTCCAGCTCTGCAAGCCGCTCAAGCTCAGATGGATCGGTGGCGACGATCAGCTTGCCGCAGCGCTCGTGAGCGATACCGCGCCGCTCGCAATACTCGTACATCTCGCTTGCACCGGCGACGCACAGACGTGCCTTCAGCGAACCCGGGGCATAGTAGATGCCGGCGTGTATGACTCCGGAGTTGTGACCCGTCTGGTGGTTTGCGAGCGCGGGCTCTCGCTCGAGCACCACGACGCTCGCACGGGGATAGCGGGCAAGCAGCTCGCGAGCGACCGCCAGCCCTAGGATTCCACCTCCGACGACTGCAAGGTCGCACGTGGATGGGACGGCGGGGGGAGCGGGACTAAGGAGATCTGGCACGGACGGGACACTAGGGGTTCGCCAGCAGCAGCGCCCGTACCGCCGTGGTGTAGACGCCCTTTGGCGCGCCGTTCTTGCGCAGCACCCCGAAGTAGCCTTCACGATTGTTGCTATAGCCGGGAAAGCGCTGATCGGCCAGCTGATAGATGAAGATCGAGTGGATACGCGATCCGTAGCGCGCGCGAATTTCGCTGACCGTCGAGCTGAGTGCTTGAGCCGCTTGCGCATAGGTCATGCATGGGCTCCAACCGTAGTTTTCGCTCAAGCAGGGCCCGTTGTCGCTTGCGATACCCAGCTCGGTGATGTAGATCGGGATGCTTGCAGGCGCTCCCCGCGCTTGCGTCTGGCTGACAAGGTTGTCGAGGCTCTGCTGCCACCAGGAGCGTGGTCCGTAAGGGTGCACAGTCCAGCCAGCTACCAGCTTGGCCAGGTCGGGCACAGCGTCGAACATGCCGTTGACCCATTCGCTACCGTCGCCCCCGTAGTCGGCTTGCGCGAGTAGGCCGACCCGCGCGTTTCCTCGCGATCCGACGATCGCATGCTGTGCCGAGGCGAAGGAGAGCGCGTAGGCACGGGCGCGTGGCATGTAGCCGGGGCAGCCGGGGCCACACCCGCCGAACTGATAGCCGTAGCTTGTCTCGTTGCCGAACTCGATGTCGAGGATCGCGGCTTTGCCTCCAGGATGGTGGCTCCAGAACGAGCCACCGGGCCCGAAGGCTGCCGCCCAGCTCGCAAGATGCTCCGCCTCAATGCGCGAGGGCACACGACTTTCGAAGGCAGCGAGTGGAAGCACTCTCACGCCCACTCGCGCGTAGGCGCCAATCACAGATGCCATTTGTCGCGGCGAATCGTCGATCGAGAATTCCACGCGCACGAGCTTGGCTCCGAGCCAGCTTACCTCGCGCGGCTGGACCAGCGGATCCGTGCCCCCCACGATGCCAAGTTCGAAAAGGCCCGTTGCGAAAAGGCCCGTTGGCTTGGTGGATGGCATCGCGGCAATGGCCGACACAACGATGATCGCCGGCAGGAGCAATGCCACCGAATGCCACCATTTGAGCGAGCGCCGCACGCGGCGAGCGGGCTTCTCAGGTGGTGCGAATGATGAGCACAGAGCAGGGAGCGTGATGAGACACCTTGTTTGGCACAGAGCCCAGCAGAAAACGCTTGGCGCCGGTCATGCCCTTGTTGCCGACCACGATCAGGTCTGCCTCGCGCTCCTCCGCCACGTCGAGGATCGCATCCGCTGGATCTCCCTGGCGCGGATAAACGTTGACCGTGACCCCCGCCTCGCGAGCAAGCGCTGCGGCCGCCTCGAGTGTCGCCTCGACGTCCTCGCGGGGGCTGATCGCCCACTGCAGGTCCTCGGGAATGTCACGTCGCTCCTCGCGCAATCGTTGCGCCGGCACCGGCTCGTAGGCACTCACAAGCTCAAGCGTCGCGCCCACTGACTTGGCTAGATCGACAGCCTGGCGCACAGCCTGGCCGGCGGTATCCGAGCCGTCCGTCCCAACCACAATCGATCTAAACATGACCCTCCCTTGGCTGCGGTTCAAGCTGCGCGCTGACTAAACGCACCGATCATATCCGCACGGCGGCGAGTATCGGGGCGGGCTGCTCGCATATCGTTCTCATCCAGAGTGATCGACCTCCACTGCCATGTGCTTCCCGGCATCGACGATGGCCCAGAATCAATCGAGGGGTCGGTGGCTCTCGCGC
>DATNKN010000095.1:0-3507 GCA_035603375.1 Solirubrobacteraceae bacterium | reverse complement strand
GAACTGCTCCACACCCTCGACGTGCACGCCATCGGGATCGCTCAGCGTCTTCAGCGTCTCGTTGACCATCAGCAGCCGTCCGCCGGGGCGCAGCACTCTGAAGATCTCCTGGAAGGTGCGGCGCAGGCCCTGTGGATCGTTGTGGTGGAGCACCTCGCAGCAGTACACGTAGTCGAGGCTGTTGGAGGCCAGCGGGATCGCCGCCATCGAGCCCAGCACGCGCTCGAAGAAGACCTCGCCTTCGTCGATGAAGTACTCGGCTGTGTAGAGACCCTGCAGCTCCGTCGTGGCGATGTCAAGCGCGATCGCTTTCAGGCCGCGCCGGGCAAAGCGGTTAGCCGCCCAGCACGTGTTCGAGCCGACGTCGAGAATGCTCTGCCCGACCTTGAACGGGATCGTCGTCATCAGCTGGTGCATCGAGCGCGACTGGGCGTACCAGTAGCCATGCTCGATGTCGGGCAGCTGGCGCACCTTCTCCCGGTCCCAGCCCTCCGCGCGCATCTGCTCGGAAAAGCGCTCGAGGCCCGCGGCCTCGGCCACGACATAGCTCGGCGGCTCGTACAGCAGCTCCATCACGCCCTTGTGCACAGGGAACTCCGTGCCGCAGACTGTGCAGCGCAGAGTCCCCTCGCGCACCTCGCGATCGTCGCTCTCGTGCGCATGCGGCTCAAGTGAGCGGTCGCTGAGACAGGCCGGACAGCGCAACTCTCGGGCAAACTCGAGCTTCACGGGCACGCCTCTACGGTTGGGAGTCTCATCGGCCCTGACCCGGCACGACCTCGGTGGACGCCACCGTCTCACGCGGACGGGCTACCTCCAGCAGGAATGCCTCGAGCGCGTCGATGCGCCGCTCCCACGCATACGCCGCCGCTGTCTCGATACCCGCCTGCCCGATGCGCTCCCGTAGCTCACTGTCGCCGAGCAGGCGTGCAAGGGCCGCGCTGACAGCCTCGCGACTCGCATCGGGCATCAGGCAGTTCTCGCCATCGACGCAGAAGTCGCGGTTGCCGTGCGCGTCGGTGCACACGACCGCTCCGCCGGTGGCCATCGACTCCAGGGCCGGCAGGCAGAAGCCCTCGTGCGTGGAGGTCTGGATGAACACGGTCGCCTGGTTGAACAGCTCGCCGACCTCATCGTCGCTGGGTGACACCACGTAGCGCATGCCCTCCTCGCTTGCCAGCTCGGGCTCGATCCCGAACATGCACAGCTCCGGGCGCTGGCCGATCTCCGATCGGTCGGGCAGGGCGCGCCAAGCATCGACCGTCAGCGGCAGGTTCTTCAGCGGGTTTGTGCGCCCCAGCGCGAGCACCATGTCCTCGCGACGCTGCACCTCCGGGCGTGGACGGAAGGTGTCGAGGTCGATGCCAGGGGGGATCAGCTCGGCGTCGAGGCCCAGCTCGCGCAGGCGCTCGCGGTTCCAACCGGAGATCGTCATGTAGCGGAACTCGGGACGGTAGGAGTCGAGCACCGCGTGGCGCACTGGCTCATCGTCGGGGTAGTAGCTGGTCTCGATGTCCTGCACGAAATAAGCGGGAATGCCGCGCAGCACGCTCGCGTACCACACGGGCATCGCCGTGTTCCACCAAGTGGCGACCTTGATCGCGTCCAGGAGCGCGAGCTCATCGACGAGTTCGTCGTACAACTCGAAGCTATGTACCGGCACGTGCAAATCGAACCAGTCGGGTTGCTCGCCGAGCGTGTAGAGCGCCACCTCGTGGCCGCGCTCGGCCAGGCGATTGAGGTGCTCGAAAATGTCGCGATGCCCACCGCCCACGCCGGTGCCCTCGGTGACGTAAGCGACGCGCAGCTTGCCCTCGGGGGTGCGCACATCGCGCGCGTCGAAGAACTCGCCCCATCGCTCCCAGAACACGCGCTGTGACTCGCGCTCGCGCTCGCCGACATCGGTGCCGCGCGTCTGTGACTCGTAGTGGTAGAGCGAAGCTCCGGGGAAGTACATGACGCGCATCCCCGCCTGCCATGCGCGCAGACACCAGTCCACGTCCTCGTAGGCCATCGGGTAGCGCTCGTCGAGTAGCCCGATCCGCTCGATTGCCGCGCGGCGCACATACATGCACGCGCCTGTCACCGCGAGCACCGCTCCGGAGATCGTCGCTGGACCCCAATCGGCCGGCTTGAAGCGGTAGCGATGGTCGAACCACTCGGGCGCGCCGAGGTTGCGTACGGTGCCGGCGAACTGGATGCGCCCGTCTGGGTAGAGCAACCGCGCCCCCACGATCGCTATGTCGTCCTCCTGGGAGGCGGCGAACTGCAGGCAGGCAAGCCAGCCCAGGCGCGCCTCCATGTCGGAGTTGAGCACGACCACGTCGAGCTGCTCGTCGGCGGCACGCAGACCACGATTTACGTTTGCCGCGAAACCGCTGTTGGACTGCCCCTCCACGACCTCGATGCCCTCGATCGCGCGCAGCGCGGCCACGTGCTCGGGGCCGCTGGCGTCGTCGGCCACGATGATGCGCGCCAAACCCGCCGGCACAGTGCGCTGGATGCTCGCCACGAGCGTCGCCACCCGCTCGGCGTCGCGGTAGCTGGGAATCACGATGCACACCGGCCGCCCATGCTGGCGATACCAGGCGAGCGCTTGCCGGAAGCTGTCCTCGCCGGTGCGCGAGCGCAGACTGAGACGGCGGCGCAGCGGCGTGAAGCGCAAGGGGAAGGTGAGTACGCGATATAGCAGCGTGCGCCAGCCCAGGTAGCGGTAGGTGAGGTAGATCCGCCTGCGCAAGCCCGCAAGCGGCCCTTTGAATTCGCCCTCCAGGGCGTCGGCGGCGATCTTCTGCGAGGGGGTGATCGACGCGCGCTTCTGCTTGGTGTCGTGGTCGTTCACGTGCGGTTGTCCTGTAGATCGAGATCCAGCGCCAGAAAGCTCGCGCGGCCCTCAAGCGACAGCCTTCGCCGTGCCCAGGCGGGCAGCGCACCGGCGTGTGAGCCGAGCAGTGCGCCGGCCAAACGCAGCACATGGTGACGGGTCGCTGCCGCGAGCGTCGCTCGCCGCCGCCCCGACGAGGCGCTGGCGGCCAGCAGCTCGCGTCGCGTCGCGCCCAGCTCGCCGCGTAGGTTGCGCACCACATGCCCGGGCGAGGCGGGCTCGCGCCAGCCGTACACCTCGCGCAACCCGCGCCCCTCGTCGAAGGAGCGGCGCAATTGTTCGCAGGAGCTGTAGCGGTGGGAGTGCAGCACCGCCGCCTCGGGTACGAACGCCTTGGCGTAGCCGGCACGCAGCATGTCGATCGCGAGAACCCTGTCCTCGGCATAGGGGACGTCACGGAAGGGCACGCGCTCCCACGCGCCACGCGCGATGCAGGCGTTGGCGTCGGTGAAGAAGCCGCGCCGCCCGATCAGCTCCGCGGCCGGCAGCGAGAGCGCGCGGCGCACCGATGCACCCGCACCGCCATCCACGCCCGGCTCGCCCGCCCGCGACGCACCCAGCCGCTCCACACGCGCGAGCCCGTCGGGGGAGAGCGAGCGAAACCAGCGCTCCAGTTCGAGCCG
>DATNKN010000077.1:0-3587 GCA_035603375.1 Solirubrobacteraceae bacterium | reverse complement strand
TCGCGAGCGTGATCAAGAACGAGCCGAGCACATCGACGCCGCCGGCGAGACCGATGCCTTCGTTCTCCTCGATCAACATCCAACCGAACAAAAACGCGATCGCGCCGATCGGCACGTTCACGAAGAAGATCCAGTGCCAGTCAAGCGATTGCGTGAGTGCGCCGCCGGCCAGCAGCCCGACCGAGCCGCCGCCGGCCGACACGAACGCATACATGCCCATCGCCTTGGCCTGCTCGGCACGCTTGGGAAACTCGGTGACGATGATCGCGAGGATCACACTCGAGGCAACCGCGCCGCCCACTCCTTGGATGATGCGTGAGACGATCAGCATCGTCTGATCCTGGGCGAACCCGCACAGCACAGATGCCGCGGTGAACATCACTAGTCCAGTCAAGAAGACCTTCTTGCGTCCTACGAGGTCGCCCATTCTGCCGGCGAGCAGCAAGAAGCCGCCGAAGGTGACGAGGTAGCCGTTGATCACCCAGGTGAGGTTGCCTTGGGAAAAGTGCAGTTCGCGCTGGATCGAAGGGAGCGCGACGTTCACGATCGTCGCGTCGAGCACCATCATCAGTTGCCCAAGGCAAAGCACCGCAAGCGCGATCCAGCGGCGGCGCTCGCGCTTGCGCTCGACCTCGCTGTGGGCGGCTGTCTGCTGGGCGCCTTGTGTGGGCTGGATGTTTTCTGTCGGGGCGGTTGCGGTGCTCATGTTGCTCCTTCCTGTCTTGGTCAGGGGAACAACATAGCAGGGATAATCCATCTAACAAGTATCATCTTGTTATCGGTGATGATTGCTACATCGTGGTATAATCCGCTCGTTATGGGTAAACGCAATCACGCAGCCGATCTGGGCTCAATGGTCCTGCTCACGCGCTTGGCCAAGCAGGTCTACCGGCGCAGCACCGAGGAGCTGCTCGGCATCCACATGCGGCTCGTGATGGCGCTCAGCTACCTGCGCGACCACGATGGCGCACCCCAGCAGGAGCTGGCAGAGGCGCTCTGCATGGACGCCAACAACGTCGTCTTGCTGCTCAACGAGCTGGAGGACTTGGGCCACGTGACCCGCCGGCGCGACCCCGAGGACCGTCGCCGCCATCGCGTCGAGCTGACAGAGCAGGGACTCCGCGCGCTGGTCAGCGCCGAGCGCGCGCAGGAGAGCATCGAGGACGAGGTCCTCCAGGCGCTCGACGCGGACGAACGCGCAACGCTTTGGCGCCTGTTGACGCGCGCGCTGCGCGCCGCCGAGCCGGACGTCCACACCGATCGTGGGCGTACCGCCACAGGCTCCGTCTCGGGGTAGCCAACCCCTGCCCTGACCTATACGCTCAGTCTGCCTACTGTCATCTCGACCGATCCGTCGAGCAGGAGTAGCCTCAACGGGCAACCCGACAGAGAGGATTTGGACATGGCTGGCGACGCATTGTTCCTTGGCTGGGGTCCCGTGGTCCGGGGCCGCGAGCTGAAGGCACTGGAGGTGTTCCAGGAAACCCTCACGTACTACGGCACCTTGCAGCAGGATGGTCGAATTGACAGCTTCGAGCCTGTGTTGATCGCCCTGCACGGTGGCGGCATGGCCGGGTTCATTCTGTTGCGCGCCTCGCGCGCCTCGCTGGATGAGGTTCGCTCCAGCGACGAGTTCCGGAGGTTGGTCGCTCGCGCGGCGTCGATCGTCGATGATGTTGGTGTCATCGATGCCTACACGGGCGAGGCGTTGGCTCAGCAGATGGCCATCTTCCAGGCCGTCTCGCAAGAAATTGCGGGCTGACCCGCGCGGCGACGGCGGCGAGGGTCAGGGTACGAACGGGATCGCGCCCTGCGCCTGCATGATCGGTATGGAGATCTTCAGAGTGGACACCTCGCCAGCATAGGTGCTCCCCGTCGAGGCAGTCGCACGCTGAACGAGTGGGTACTCGGGTTGGTCTGGCCGCGTTTGACCGAGGCCAGACCAACCCACCCGTGCTGTGCGGGGTGCTACTTCACGATACGAATAATGCGCTCCATGCCGAGCTGGGTGTGACTGCGCCCGTCCTGGGTGTCCATGAAGCACAGCTCCACATAGATGCCCGGCTTGGCTGTGATCGTCTCCTGCTGGAAGGCTTCATGCGAAACCGGCCCGGTAAAACCGACAGGTGGTCCTGCGATCAGCTTTTCAAACGCCTTTTCCTTACCCGCAAGCACGTCCTTGACGGCTTGCCTGGCGGCCTTCATGTTCTTGACGGGCGCCGCGACGTCCATGTGCACGAGATAGCCTTCGTTTTCGAAGCGCACGAGCTCGCCG
The DNA here is from genome assembly GCA_035603375.1 of Solirubrobacteraceae bacterium. Lineage (GTDB taxonomy): Bacteria > Actinomycetota > Thermoleophilia > Solirubrobacterales > Solirubrobacteraceae > Palsa-744. The sequence goes on along the minus strand of DATNKN010000077.1, from coordinate 1,312 downwards.
TCGTGCAGGAGGCTCGGTCCCTTAAAACCGAACTCGATTGAGCGGATCGTCGCTTCTGGTGTCGGCAGCGGCACCGGCGACGCAGCCGCGGTTACGGTGAAGAGAGCGTGTGCCCTGGAACCCTTGCCTTCTCCTCCGGGCAGAACGGCAACGTATTGGCCGGGCTGCAGGTAGGTCTGGGCTTCGCTTGACTGGCCAGGGCTCACTTCGGCGTTGAACACGATCGAGCCGTACTTGCTCGTCGCGTTGGTGTCGCCATGGGCCTTCTGTATGGCGGCTTCGACTTCGTCGAAAGTGGCGCCGGGCTTCAGGAGAAACAGGATCACGTCTGCTTCCTTGACGCCGGTGGCGCTCGACACGACGTTGACGGCGCCCGACTGTGTGGCGCCGCTGACCGCGATCGAGGAGTTGGTGATCGTAAGCGAGAGCGTCGGCAGGGCCGAGCCGGCCAACGCGGGGCCAACTGCGATCGTGCCCGCCGCGAGCAGGGCGCTGGCGGTCACTGCGAGGAGCAGGATAAGTCTCTTCATTGCATAATCTCCTGGGGTCGTGTTGGAGGGGTGAGGGGGAACCGATAACGGCGGGCAGTCTCAGGTTGGAGGACGCGAGGCGGGCCGCGGAGGGGCAGCCTTTATCGACCGCTGTTCCGGCTCGCCGAAGTTTAGCTATGGCGAGGGTTTGCGCGTATGGGACGTTCTGCCTATCTTTGGCTACTTTGCCGATTGAGAGGACAGCGCGGACGGGTACGAACTGCCGCCCGCCACTGCGCTCGACCCCGCCTCGCGAAGTGCCATCGTGCCCGCGCGCACCGAAACCTGTTGCGCCAGCGCACGGCCGGCGAACTTGCCCCGGAAGCCGTTGGAGGTGAGCTGGGCGACCGTCATTCCGGCGCTGTCGCTGTAGACGTTCAGCAGCAGCGATTCGCGCTTGCCGGCGAGCACCATGTACACGATCCCGGGGATCACGAAGAAGAACAGCAGCACGACGGCGATGAGCGCGTTGGGTCTGCGGTGGTAGCGAAAGCTCGCCCCGTCGTCACTTTGCGCCATCACCTGCCAGTGGCGCTTGGTCGCGACGATGGCGACTGCTGCCATCACGATGCGACGCGAGTCTGCAGGCGTCTCGAAACGCAGGTTTTCACCGGATCGCAGCATGAAGAACACAGCAATGCTGAAGGTGAGAGCAAGGATGATGAGGACGGCGTGGCCGGACATGAGCTTCCTTTCGTTTGTTTGCTCTTGCCTGATCCGACGGCCGTCGCGAAAGGTGACACTCAAATCTCAGATGCCAGCGCCACATGTGGCGCTGGCCC
>DATNKN010000072.1:0-4741 GCA_035603375.1 Solirubrobacteraceae bacterium | reverse complement strand
TGAGAGCCATGATCTTTGCTTGCTCAAGGGTCAAAGCACCTGGATCGATATAGCGCATCGTGCTCACCGCGAAGCTCGCGCGCTCTACGCCAAGACGGACACCTCCAAACGCCCAATCACCCACCCACTCACCCGCTCCTCCGCTCAGGAGGTGCAGCGCGACGGGCTTGTTCTCTTGTCCAGACCACCACGCTACGAGGAATTCGACGTTATCACTTCGTCCTTCGACGCTCGGATCCTTACGTACATCAGCGAGGATTGCATGCAGGCGACCCTTGATATGCAGACGATCTGCATCGGGGGATATATCGTCGGCGCGACTGAGGCGTAGAACAAAGCCTTGCGCCACGTCCTGCGCGCCTGCCCAAGCAAGCAAGAATCCAGGGCGAGGTTCGTATACCTTTCGCGTAGAGCGAGCTAGGCGTCTGCCGCTTTCGCCACGAGTCTCCTGGCTATCCGAGCCAAGGATCACCCCGTCGCGACAACGGACTGCGACGATGAGCGTCATCTGCTGACTGGTCCCGTAAGACTGCTCTCCGGGGTCATTGGAGCTAAGTCATCCGCCGCAATCAAGGTCTCGCGCAGGATTCGGTCTGCCGGTCAGGCGGACCTACGGAAGATAGAGTTGACCGCGAACTCGGGGTAGTCGGCGTAGACGCGCTCGAGCAGTTCGTTGAACCCCATCTTCGATACGTCCTTCTTTATCTCGAACAGTTCACGAGCCGCGTCAAGCAGTTTCTCATCCTCGGCTCGTTTCAGGAGCCTTTGTCCCTCGCGGAACGTGGCCTTGCTCGGCTTGTATCGTGACCACTGCTTCCCGGGCACGGATATGCGCTCGAGCAATCCCTCATCTACGAGACGATCAAGATCGCTGTAGATACTCGCGCTCATCGGCCCGTAGTCATAGGGCTTGAACACGTACTTCGACCGCTCAGGCGCTCGCGCACGCTTGGCAAACAAGAAGAGGCCCTTCTGGAAACGGATCGGGTCGAGCCCATCTGGCGCACCCTCGTATGCAGCGAACAGCAACAACCAGTCGCGTCGCTTCATGACTCGACCGCCAATGCGAATTCGCGGGCGAAGCCTTCGGGATACGACTGCCCACGCATCACTGAAGCTTCGCGTTTGTAGCGGACGGATACCAAAGATCATACGAACGTATGTTCGCACATGCTCCGGCTAGTAGAGCTGGCAAGTCTTTCCTCATCGGCCAAGCGACGGTATCGCATAGGGCACGTCGAAAAGCACCCTCGACCACGCCCTCCGCTCAGCCCAAAGGCGCCGCGCCAACCCGCTGGACGAGATTCGTTAGAAGCGGTACCGCTCCGCGCCGTTCGTAGAGACGCATGGCGTCGGTGTTCGTCGTGACGACGTCGATCTTCATGTCGTCGATCCGAAGCTCTCGCAGTCTCGCTTCCACGGCGTCCAACAGCGCGGAGCCGATTCCCTTACCGCGGGCCTCCGGTAGCACGGCGAGGATCGAAAGTTCGGCCAGGGGATCTGACGCGCTCCACGACACCGCGAAGCGCGCACCGGGACGTACGCGCACGTGCGCGTAGCCGAGATAGCACTCGCCGTCCTGTACCGCCAGGACGAACGAATCGGGCTCAGACGCCAGCCATTCGGTCCTTGTTTGCCGGTGTGCCTCCCAAGCCTGCTCGTACGGACACCTACGATCGCGCAGGTGCGGTGTCAACGCCATGTGATGCTCATATAGCGCTCGCCATAGCGGCTCCAGCTCGTCCAAGCGGTCGAGCGGCACCTGTACGACAGTCAGGTCGGTCATCCCCGAACCCTCTCACAAAGCCACGGGCTGAACCAGCGATAACTACACCCCACGACCAAGTCTTCGGCGAGTCTGCGCCGCATCCAGCGCGCACCAAGGCAAGTGGAATACCGGGGCACTGCGCATCGCGACAGGCGCAGCCGGTTTACTCACGGCATGTCGCCAAAGCGAGAACCAACACGTCTCACCACGGCCGCAGTGCTCGCCTCGGCGTTTGTGACGCTCGCGCTCTGCCTCACAACGGCCGTCGCGTATGCCACGGCACCAGGCCGCACGCCGCAAACCCGCGGTCACCCGGCAGCCCATGCCGCCCAGGCGACCGGGCAACCAGCACTCCCGGTGACCCTCGCGATCGACCATGCGGCCCCGGGTCGCCCGGTGTCCCAGCGCTTCCTCGGGCTGTCCTTTGAGGTCCAGGCGCTCGCCCAGCTCGGACAGGACGCCTATAGCGGCAACCTTGTGCGGCTGCTGCGCTCGCTTGGGCCGGGCATGCTGCGCTTCGGCGGCATCACAGCCGACGAGAACGTCGCCTGGGTCGACTCGCAGACGCCGCGACCGGCGTGGGCTACGAGCACGATCGGACCGGCGCAGATGAGCGCGCTCGGCGTGCTCGCCCACCGCAGCGGCTGGCAGGTGCTGCTGACGGTCGGCATGGCCCACTACGAACCGCAGGCAGCCGCGCGCGAGGTGGCCGAAGCCCGCCGCGCGCTGGGGCCGTATCTCGCGGCGGTGGAGATCGGCAACGAGCCGAACGCGTACGGCAGTCACGGCTTCCGCGAACCGCCCTGGCTCGCGCAGGGGTATGAGGAACAGGTCAGCAACTATCGCGAAGCGATAGACGCGCTGACGCCCGGCGTGCCAATCGCCGGGCCCGATGTGTCCGGGGCTGGCGCGTTCGCCGAATGGGGCGACGAGGAGGCCCTCGCCCAGAAACCTGTGCTGCTGACGGGTCACCACTATCCGCTCGGCTGCGCGCAAATACCGGCGCCCTCGATCGAAACGCTGCTCAGCGCGGCAATCCGCGGAGCCGCCGCGACCTCGCTGAACACGTACCTGACGGTGGCGAACTTATACGGGATACCGATGCGAATCGATGAGGCCAACACAGTGTCGTGCGGGGGCGTGGAAGGCATCAGCGACACGTTCGCCTCGGCCCTGTGGGCGACCGGCTACATCACGCAGGCGATGGCGGCGGGAGCGGCGGGCATCAACCTCCAAGGCAATCCCACCAACTGCATCGGCTACACCCCGCTGTGCGCGCCCGACCCGACGGCCGCGGCGGAAGGGGCGCTGAGCGCCGAGCCGGAGTGGTATGCGCTGCTGCTGGCGAAGTCGCTGATTGGCTACCGTCCACTGGCGACGACCATCTCCGCCGAAGGCTCGCCCAACCTGGTGGCGGCGGCGTTCTCGGGACCGGGCCGTTCCCTGAAGGTAATGCTCGCCGATGACGAACCGCCTGGCGCGACTCCGCTTGAGGTGCGCTTCGAAGTGGGCGCCGGCATGGGCGCCGCGGAAGTGCTGCGCCTAACCGCTCCCGCGCAGAACGCCACCAACGGCATGCTGCTCGCTGGGCGAGCGGTCGCCGCCAACGGATCGTGGAACGCTCCCGCGAAGCCCGAAAGCGTCGCCGCGCAGGCGGGCGTCCTTGAAGTCGAGCTGGCCCCCGACAGCGCCGCGCTCGTCACCGTCAGTCCGCCAAAGCCGGCCCCACGCAAGCGCCACCGTCATACCCGACGGCCTGGAGTATCTGCTCACCGCGAGGGGTGATCGTCCAGGCGCGGGGCATGCCCTTGGTTGGTCCCACGCCGTTGTCCTGGATGAGGCGGTGTTGTTGCAGGCGGCTCAGCAGTCGCGAGGCCTGCCCGTCGTCTGTGATGCCTGACGCCTGGGCTATCTGTTTGCTTGAGGCGCCAGGGGCTTCCGCGATCGAGCCGAGCACACGCGAAGTGCGATACGTAAAGCGGATCGGGAGGTCTTTGAAGGGGTCGGACGGTAGATTCGGCTCCGCCCGCTGCGGCACCTCGGGCGGGCGAGCCAACTCTCTGCGCGCCACAGCCGGCCCAAGATACGGCTGGACGATCATCGCCATCAGCGGTCCCGTCAGCTCCACGAGCGATGCGCGGTCGTGCTCACCCAGCTCACTGTCGGTGAGCATGCGGGCGTGTATCACCGAGAACACAGCGCCGACCGTGCCCTCCGCCGTAAGCGGCGGAGGCTCATGACCCGCTTTGATCTCCGCGCGACCCTCATCGACAAAGGCAATCACTCGCTCGAGCACGCTTCTACGCACTCGGAGCGTTCGCGGCCCGGAGCTGAGAGCCTCAACGACAAGTAGACGAGCGATCGCAGGCTCACGCTCAAAAAACGACAACAACGCAGCGAGCGCGGTCCTGACCTGCTCCCGCCATGACCGCTCGCCCGCAAGCGCCCGCTCGACGACCCGCGCGGCCTGCTCCACCCCGTCCCCAAATGCGGCATATAGGCAATCCTCGCGCCCCGCGAAGAGGTCATAGAACGTCTTACGCGACAAGCCCGACCGCTCGCACACAGTCGCGACGCTCAAGGCCTGTACGCCGTGCTCATAGGCGATTTCGGCGGTGGCGGTCAGCAGCCGGCGGCGCTGCATCTCAAGCACATGACCACCCTCGCGTCCAGCCCTGTCGGTGGGGACAACCCGTTCAACGGCCATCGGTCATCCCAACCGCGTGGAAGGACATGAGCCACCCACGCCCTACTTCTTCTTCGCTTTCGCTTTGGGGTGCTTGGCCTTGCCTTTGGTCTTCGCCTTCTTTGACCTCGGACAGCCTGTGACAGTGATCGGAGTGGATTGGTGGATGACCGCGCCGTCCTGGCCCGTGAACGCTGTCGGCATTGTGAGTTTCGTCTTGCAGAGATTCCCGTTCGCTGCGAGCGCCGAATACTTGCCTTGCGGCAGGTTCAGTTCGAAGCTCGCGA
>DATNKN010000059.1:0-4671 GCA_035603375.1 Solirubrobacteraceae bacterium | reverse complement strand
GGCTGGGCCGAGCGCTCGGGCTACGCGACGCCGTTCGTCGCTGACGCGGCGAAGCGCTCGCTCGTCGTTGGCACGATCGACTTCGCCGAAGACATCGACGCGGCGCAGATCGCCAAGACGCTGCGCGCAAACGGCGTCGTCGACGTCGAGCCCTATCGCAAGCTCGGGCGCAACCAGCTGCGCGTCGGCATGTTCCCGGCGGTCGAGCCCGATGACGTGCGCGCCCTCACAGCGTGTATCGACTGGGTAGTAGAGAGGAGCGCGGCATGAGCGACGAGCGTTTGAAGGTACTCGTGAAGGAGAAGGTCGGCGACTCCGGCGTCAAATTGCTGCAGGAGCACTTCGACGTCGATCTCGGCATCGACTGGTCCGATGAGCAGCTGGCCGAGAAGATCGGCGCCTACCACGGCATCCTGATCCGCTCGGCCACGAAGATGACGGCCGAGCTGATCGAGCAGGCTACCAACCTGCGCGTGATCGGTCGTGCCGGCGTTGGCGTAGACAATGTGGACGTGGAGGCCGCCACGCGCCGTGGCATCGTCGTCGCCAACGCGCCGCAGTCGAATGTCGTCACGGCTGCCGAGCACACGATGGCGTTGCTGCTCGCGCTCGCCCGCAACATCCCTCAGGCGTACGCGTCGCTCACCAGCGGCAAGTGGGAGCGCTCGAAGTTCTCAGGCGTCGAGCTGTACGAGAAGACGCTCGGCATCCTCGGCTTTGGGCGCATCGGCCAGCTGGTGGCCGCGCGCGCACGTGGCTTCGGGATGCGCGTGCTCGCCTTCGACCCGTATGTCAGCGCCGAGCGCTACCGCGAGCTTGGCGTCGAGAAGGCCGAGAACAGCGAGGAGATCTACGCGCAGGCCGACTTCATCACGATCCACCTGCCCAAGACGCCCGAGACGGCCGGCTGGATCGACGCGGAGGCGTTCGCGAAGATGCGCGACGGTGTGCGCGTGCTCAACGTCGCGCGCGGCGGGCTGATCGACGACGCCGCGCTCAAGGACGCGCTCGATTCCGGCAAGGTCGGCGGCGCGGCGCTCGATGTGTTTCCCTCCGAGCCAATCACCGACTATCCCCTGTTTCAGGGCTACCCCCAGGTGGTTGTCACGCCGCACCTCGGGGCCTCGACCGCCGAGGCGACCGACCGCGCGGGCTATCAGAGCGCCGAGCAGGTTGTCGCGGCGCTCACCGGCGGCGTTGTCTCAACGGCGGTCAACATCCCCGCGGTTGGGGCGGAGGACATGGAGGTGCTCGGACCGTTCCTGCCGCTCGCGCGGCGCTTGGGACGCCTGGCGATGGCGCTCGCCGAGGGCAGCTCGGTGGAGCGTATCGAGGCGGCCTTCATGGGTCGCATCGCCGACTTCGACACGCGCCTGCTCACGCTCGCGGTCATCGGCGGCGCGCTGGAGGGTCGCACGGAGGAGCAGGTCAACCTCGTTAACGCGCCGAGCATGGCCCAGCAGCGCGGCATCGTCGTGGAGGAGAAGTCGGTGTCCGAGGCGCAGGACTTCAACGAGCTGATCCGCGTCACCGTCATCGCCGGCGATGAGCGGGTGGCGGTCGCGGGCACTGGCATCGGCCCCAACCGCGTGCCACACCTGGTCGAGGTGCAGGGTCGGCGTCTGACGATCGAGCTGACGCCGCACGTGTGCGTGTTCCGCTACGCCGACCTCCCCGGCATGATCGGCCGCGTCGGCACGAGCTTCGGCGCGCACGGCATCAACATCTCCTCCGCCGCGGTCGGCCACACCCCCGACCAAGATGAGCAACGGCTGGCGGCAATGGTCGTCACGACCGACGCGCAGGTGCCGGGCGAGGTGGTCGATGAGATCGTCGCAAGCGTTGGCTTCGTCGCCGGTTGGAGCGTCGCGCTGAGCTGACGCTGACGTTGTCCTAATTGATGGAGTAATCTCATACGCTATGCAGGCGATCGAGATCGCCAAGCACGGTGGACAGGGCGTGCTCAAAACGGTTGAGCGGCCCGACCCCGCGCTACGGCCCGGCTGGGTGCGCATCGACGTCGCCGCGTGCGGCGTCAACTTTGCCGACGTGATGGCGCGCATCGGCCTCTATCCTGACGCGCCGAAGCCGCCCTGCGTGGTCGGCTACGAGGTGGCCGGCACCGTCATCGGGGTCGGCGACGGCGTGGAGGAGCTGACGCACGGCCAGCGCGTGATCGCGGGCACGATGTTCGGTGGTTACGCCACGCAGGTGACTGTGCCCGAGCGCGATTGCGTGGTGTTGCCCAAGCGGCTGTCCTTCGAGGAGGGTGCCGCGATCCCCGTCAACTACGCCACCGCTTGGGCCGCACTTGTCGGCTACGGCAAAGTGCAGCCGGGCGAGCGGGTCCTGATCCACTCCGTCGGCGGCGGCGTTGGCACCGCCGCGGTACAGATCGCGCGGCGCTTCGGCGCGAGCGAGATCTACGGCACCGCCTCGCCCTTCAAGCACCATCGCCTCGCTCCACTTGGCGCCGACTACATCCTCACCTATGAGCAGGCGACCAAGAAAGGCGGCGTGGCGGACCTCGACGTGATCCTCGACCCGCTCGGTGGCTCGAGCCTGCGCCGCAGCTATGAAATGCTGCGCCCGGGTGGACGGCTGATCGCTTTTGGTGTCTCCGGCGTCGTCTCCGGCGGCAAACGCAAACCGCTCGTCGCGGTGCGCACGCTCGCGCGCACCCCGCGCTTCTCATCGCTGAAGCTAATGTCCGAATCCAAGGCCGTGATTGGGTTGAACATGCTCACGCTGTGGAAGGCCCGCGAAACATTGCAACCGTGGATCGACCCGCTGCGCGAGCTGATGGAGGACGGCACGATCCAACCTGTGATCGAGTCTACGTTTGAATTCAGGGAGGTGGGCGCCGCGCAGGAAGTGCTCACCAAGCGGCGCAACATCGGCAAGGTCGTGCTGGTCCCCGACGCCGACTGGGCGCCGCGCTCCGACACGACTGCTAGCCTCATGTGAACATGTCGTTCCAGTTCTCGCCTGCGCTTCTCCTGCTCCTCCCCCCTCGGGGGGAATAGCGCGTGGCGGCCGCGTAGCCGCATACCAAAGGAGAAAAGTCAAAGCGAGAGAACTGGAGAAGTGAGGACATGAGCACAGCATCGAGAAGAGACGAGCGCGACCGTGTGAGGGTGTTCGACACGACTCTGCGCGACGGAGAGCAGTCGCCGGGGATCGCGTTGAACAAGCAGGAGAAGCTGGAGATCGCCCAGCAGCTGGCGCGGTTGGGCGTGGACGTCGTCGAGGCGGGTTTTCCGATCTCCTCGCCTGGCGACTTCGAGGCGGTGCAGGCGATCGCACGTGAGGTCAGTGGTCCCGTTATCTGCGCGCTGGCGCGCACTTCCGCGCAGGACATCGAGGCGGCGTGGGAGGCGGTGCGCGACTGCGAGCGGCCGCGCATCCACACGTTCATAGCGACCAGCGACATCCACATCGAGCGCAAGCTGCAAACCACGCGCGAGGACGTCAAGGGCCAGGTGCGCGCGGCCGTCGCGCACGCGCGGGAGCTGTGCGAGGACGTCGAGTTCTCCCCGGAGGACGGTTCGCGCTCGGATGTTTCCTACATGGCGGAGGTCATCCAGATCGCGCTGGATGAGGGCGCCACGACCATCAATGTGCCCGACACAGTCGGCTACACGATGCCTGAGGAGTACGCCGCGATGTTCGCGCAGCTGTACCGGCTGGTGCCCGGCCTGCACGACGTGGTCGTCTCGGTTCACTGCCACGACGATCTGGGCCTGGCGGTCGCCAATTCGCTGGCGGGAGTCCGTGCCGGCTGTCGCCAGGTGGAGTGTGCGATCAACGGCATCGGCGAGCGCGCCGGCAACGCGTCGCTGGAGGAGATCGTGATGTTGCTGCACACGCGCGAGCCCGCCCTGGGTTTGTGGACGGGCGTGCAGACGACGGAGATCGCACGCACCTCGCGGCTGGTTTCGCGTCTGACCGGCTATCCGGTGCAGCCCAACAAGGCGATCGTGGGGCGCAACGCGTTCGCGCACGAGGCCGGTATTCACCAGGACGGCGTGCTGAAGGAGCGCGCCACCTATGAGATCATGGACGCCACCACCGTGGGTCTGCAGAGCAACGGGATCGTGCTGGGCAAGCACTCCGGTCGCCACGCGCTGCGCGCAGCTTTTGAGGAGATGGGCTTCAAGGTCGAGGGCCAGGCGCTGAATACGGCGTTCAAGCGCTTCAAGGAGATCGCCGATCGCAAGAAGCAGGTCACGGCGATGGACCTGGAGGCGCTGGTTGCCGAGGAGCTGCGCGGCAGCGACGAGGTCGCGACGTACGCGTTCGTCGATTTCGAGGTCGCCGCGTCCTCGGCGGGCCCGCCGATGGCGCGTGTGAACGTCAGCGTCGAGGACGGCACGTCGCAGGAGGGGGCACGCACGGTCAAGACCGGCGAGTCCTCGGGCGACGGTCCGGTCGATGCGATCTTCAAGGCGATCAACGCCGCCACCGGAGTCGATGCCGCGCTGCGCGAGTTCCGCGTCGACGCCGTCACCGAGGGCCAGGACGCGCTGGGCGAGGTGTCGGTCGTGGTCGAGGTGCAGGGCCAGACCGGCGCCGGCCAGGGCGTGTCCACCGACATCATCGAGGCGGCCGCGCGCGCGTACGTGCGGGCGGTGTCGATCGGTGTGCTGCGTGTCCGTGATAACATACGCT
>DATNKN010000054.1:0-5352 GCA_035603375.1 Solirubrobacteraceae bacterium | reverse complement strand
TCGGCTCGCACGCGCGCGGACCTCGACGCGCTGACCCACGATCTGCCACGCCGGCACGGGCGTCTGGTGCCGGTGTGGCAGCTGCCAATCTTCCCGCTCGTCCTACTGGTGCACATAACTCGTACTCGTATAAGAAGACTCAGACATCGACGTCTCGGGCACTGAGAGGATCGTCAGACCGTCGACTCCTGAATCTTCCCCGACACGTCCGATCGCACCGTCACGGCCGGGGTTGCGCAACGTCCGAAAAAGTGGAGACGATTGGTTGAAGTGAAGCGAAATCTTCAGCACTGGTCCAGTGTCTGCTCGCTTGTGCTCCTTCGATGCGACCCGAACGACAGGCACCAAGGGGAAAGCTAGAGCTGTTCGCGCAGCTCGTCGCGGCTCAGACCGCCGTCTCTGAGAATGCCGTTCAGAGTCCCGCGCTTGAGTTCGCGGTGCAGCGGCACGACCAGCGAGACAGCTCGATCCTGATGCTTGAGTCGAACGTGACTGCCACGCTGGCGGGCCACTTCCCAGCCGAACTTCCGGAGCACATCGATTAGCTGCGCGCCGGAGACGACCGGCAGACGCTCGCTCACGCGGGAACGGCGAGCCTGCGCCGGACGATGCCGGAACCGACCGGGCGCCCTTCTTCGCGCAAGCCCTCGACGTAGAGCGCCAGTGCCTCCTGAGCGTTCTCGACCGCATCGTCGATGTCATCGCCCTGCGTGTGCAGCCCCGGAAGGTCCGGCGCGTACACGTAGTAGCCGCCCTCGTCCTGGGGCTCGAAGACGAACTCAAACTCGCTCTGCTCGGCCATACGGTCAGGATACAGCCGGTAGCCGTTGAGGCCACAAATTTTATGGAGACGGTGGGAATCGAACCCACGTCCGCGGTCGCGTCTGAATGGCTTCTACGAGCGTAGCCGGCGCTCTGATCTCATCCCCCGCTAGCCTCGCCGGCCGGGTTGTAGGGGACCAGCCCCCTTGAGTGTTCCCGGATCGGCGGAGGCGGGCCTCACCGGGTGAGCCTACTTTTTGATCCCGAAGTTCCCCGTCGTAGGCGAACGGGGTTCGAGACCTCGTGCCTTAGCTATTGACTAAGCAGCGAGGGCGTACTCGTGAGAGTTCGCACTTATGGTTTTCCCGGGTGTTTAACGAGGCCGCCCGGGACCTCGGCTCGCGACCATCCACACGAACCAACCGCGTCGAAGCCTGTCGTCCCCGTGGATGTTGCCGCTCTAGTGTAGCGCCAGCCGTGTGGACCCATACGGAGCCAGGATGCGTAGCTGAGCATTAGGACGCTGAGGAAGCGCGGCTCGACGCTAGGCGGCCGGGGTGACGCCGGGACGCCGCCTGGGCAACGCCGGGACGAGCGCAGCGTTTAAAACAACCGACGCGTCCCCGGGCCGCCTTGAGGAACCTGCTCCCGGTCGGCCCGAGGGCCTTGCGGTGGCGGGTGGCGCGGCCTCACACCTCGGTGGCCTCGCTCTTTGCGGCTCGGGTCCGCGTCTATATTCAACGTACGCTCCTCCGATGCTTGCGTCAAGCGACTTCTGTCCGCTTTCCCGCACGTTACGAAAAAAGCTGCGACACGCCCCCCGAGCCCGCTCTTAGGAGCCGCTTATCGCAGCTGCGACAATGAGGGCATGGATGGTGAGCTGCCGGTCGCGAACGACAACCCGTTTGGCGGCGTACGCCCGCTTGGCACGCACACGCCACCCGCGCTCGCCACGCAGACCGCGCTCGCTACGCAGGCCACGCCCCTCGCGGGATCCCCGCATGCGGGCGAGGCGCCCTTTGGAGAGCCGCGCCGCTCGTTGCGCAAGCGTCTGGGAAGCGTGCTCGCGGGCGGCCTTGCATTGCTGGCCAAGTTCGGGGCGGCGCTGAAGGCGCTGCTGATCGCGCTTCCCAACATGAAGCTGTTGGTGACGGCCGGCACAGCCCTGGTGTCCGTCGCTGCTTACAGCATCTTCTTCGGTTGGGAGTTCGCAGCCGGTTTCGTGGTGTTGCTATTCGTGCACGAGATGGGTCACGTGATCGCGCTGCGCCGCGAGGGCATCAAAGCGAGCGCGCCGATGTTCATCCCGTTCATGGGCGCCGCGATCTTCTCGCGCTCGCTTGGGGATGACGCGCTCGCCGAGGCACGCGTCGGCCTCGCCGGACCGATCCTTGGCAGCCTGGGGGCGGCCGCGGTCGCGGTGATCGGCGAGCTGACCGGCAGCTCGCTGTTGATCGCGCTCGCCTACTTCGGGTTCTTCATCAACCTGTTCAACCTGCTGCCGGTGATACCGCTCGACGGGGGTCGCGCGGCCGCCGCGATGACGCCATGGATGTGGTTTGTCGGCCTTGGCGTGCTGGTGGCACTCGCGTTCGTGGACAGGGGCAACCCGATCCTGCTGATCATCGTCGTGTTCGCCGGCTTTCAAACCTGGCATCGCTGGCAGCAGCACAAATCGCACACGGTCGAGCAGGCCGCCTACTACCGTGTCGCTCCCCGCTATCGATTGCTGGTGGGCGCTGTCTATGTCGGGTTGATCGCGCTGCTCGTGTTCGGTATGCACGAAACGCACATCCTCTCGAGCGCCGGTCACAGCTTCCGCTCGATCTAGCGCACCAAACCGGTACCCTGTTCGGCTGGTTAGGACCAAATGGGCGAACTCGTGAGGGGATCGGGATTGGGATGGGACATAGGGGCTTGGCGACCGCCGCGCTGGCGGCCATGGCACTCGCGCTCGGCGGCTGCGGCAGCTCCTCGGCGCCGCTGACACGCGCCGAACTGAGGTCCAAGGCGGACGCGATCTGCAAGCGGGTGAGCGGCAAACTCACGACGAAAACGATCACGAGCGTCAAGGACGTCGCCCGCACAGCCCCCCAGCTGGCGGCGGTCGAGCAGGAAGCGCTGAACGAATTGAGCAAGCTCGAGCCGCCGGCGAGCATCGAAAACGACTGGAAAATGTTCATCGCGGGCGCCCAGAAACTCGCTGAAAACACGTCCAAGCTCGGCGAATACGCTAAATCCAACAGTCTCAAAGGATCGGCCGGCCTGATCGCCTCCAGCGAGCAAACGATCAAGCAGATGACCGCGATCGCGAAGAAGTACGGCATCTCCAACTGCGAACAGGTTCCTTAGCGCCGAGCTTCGTCCCCGGCGCTGCGCCTCCTCGCTAACGCCGCGCTTCGCGGATGCCCCGTTCCATTTCGCGCTTGGAGTCGCGCTCGCGCATCGTCTGGCGCTTGTCGTAGAGGTCCTTGCCGCGCGCGAGCGCGATCTCGACCTTCGCGTAGGGACCCTTGAAGTACACGCGTGTCGGCACAAGCGTGAGCCCGCGCTCGGAGGCGCGGGCGGCGATCCGCTCGATCTCCGAGCGGTGCAGCAGCAGCTTGCGCTGACGCTCGGGATCGTGATTCTCGCGCGAGGCGGGCTGGTAGGGCGGGATGTGCACCGAATGCAGCCACAGCTCGCCCTCGCGGATCGCCGCATAGCCGTCCTTCAGCTGCGCGCCGGAGGCCCGTAGCGCCTTTACCTCGGTGCCCTGCAGCACGACGCCGCACTCGATCCGCTCGAGCAGCTCGTAGCGATAGGAGGCGTAGCGATTGCTCGCGACGTCGCCCGCGCCAATCTTGCGCTTCTTGGCCTTCGTCTTGCTCATCCAGCGAGCGTAGCTGGACGGTCGACACGGCGCCCGGCGCCACCGGCGAGGCGGGAGGACAGCACGCTAGCCTGCCGGGGCGAGGTCCACGCGCCCGGCCGATGCGTCCACGCGCACGACGCGCACGTCGATCTGATCGCCGAGGCGCAGGCTCGCACCGGAGCGCTCCCCACGCAACACCGTCTTCTGCTCGTTCAGCTCCCACCAGTCGCTGCCGTCGGGCGAGCGCAATAGGCGCACAGGGAGAAGTCCCTCGTAGAGGAGCGCTTTAGAACCGCGGGTACGCAGCTCCAAATCCATATCCTCCTCCCCCACGTCCGTCCCGTCACCCACGCCGGCACCGAACGCGACAAACGCCCCGGCAGCGATCAGGCCCGTCACCTCGCCTGCGAAAACCTGCTCGTAGCCGTCGCTCAGCAGCGCCTGCTCCAGCAGGAAGCAGGCCGCGATGTCATCGCCCTTGTCCTCGAGCTTCGCGGCCGCACGCTCGCGCTCGGACGCCCACTCGCCCAACTCGGCGAGCTTTCCGGCACCCGTCGCGCGCTTGCGGCCGGTGTGCTCACGCGCACCGATGCAGGACAGCAGCGCTCGGTGACATACGAGGTCGGGATAGCGGCGGATCGGCGAGGTGAAATGGCAGTAGCAGGAGGAGCGCAGGCCGGCGTGGCCGGCGTTCTCGGGCGAGTAGTAGGCCTGCTTGAGCGAGCGCAGCACGAGCGAGCTGAGCGCCACACGCCCGTGGCCGGTGCGACGCACGTGGGCATCGACGCTGCGCGAAATCTCACCAACCAGCTCCGCCGCGCGCGCCGGATACAGCGGGTCGGGCAGCGGCGGCGTCGGCACGTCGAGCGAGGCGAGCTGGGCGACGAGCGTGCGGATGCGCTCGGGGTCAGGACGCTCGTGCACGCGATACAGGCACGGCACCGACGCCTGCGCGAGCCGGCGCGCGACCGCCTCGTTGGCGGCGATCATCAGATGCTCGATCAGGCGGTGAGACTCGGTCTGCGCGCGCGAGCGGATGCCCGCCACGTTGCCGTGCTCGTCGAATGAGAACTCGGGCTCCGCGGAGTTCACCACGAGCGCGCCGCTTTGCTCGCGCACGCGCTGCAGCTCGGCGGCCGCCGCTCGCGCCGCGGCCAGCGGCCCGCCCCACGGTTCGCTCGCCGGCTCCTCGCCCGCGAACACGCGATCCACGTGCTCGTAGTCGAGTCGCATGTCCGAGCGAATCAGCGAACGGCAGAAGCTGGCGGAGGGGACCTCGGCACCGTGCAACAGCAGCTCGACGGTGACGGCGAGACGTTCCGCGCCGGGCACCAGCGAGCATGCGTCGCTCGACAGCGCATGCGGCAGCATCGGCTCGACCGTGCCCGGCAGGTACACGCTGGTGGAGCGCCGGCGCGCCTCGATGTCGAGCGGCGAGCCGAGTGGCACGTGCGCGGCGACATCGGCGATGTGCACCCACACCCTCACCGCCGAGTTGCCGCTGTCCGAGGGCTCTGCTCGCGCGGAGATGGCGTCGTCGAAGTCGCGCGCCGTGGCGGGATCGACGGTGAATGTCGGCAGCTCGCGCAGGTCGCGCCGACGGCCGTCGCGCAGCTCGGCTTCGGCCGTGGACCATGCGCGCTCGCCCGCGCTGCGTGCCTCGCGCTTGACGGCGGCATCGAAGCGGCGCGCCAGTCCCGCCTCGCGCATGCTCTGCTCGATCGCGTCGCGAGCCG
>DATNKN010000018.1:0-7934 GCA_035603375.1 Solirubrobacteraceae bacterium | reverse complement strand
AGGCGGTGAGCGCTCGGTCGCGGGCCAAGCTGCTCGGCTCGCTCAGATATCGACGGCGTCGGTCGATGACCATGCGTGAAGATGGCCCCTCGCTCGTCAGCCCCGGCCCCGATCGGCGGCCCCACAAGCGGCGATCCCACGGCCGTGCCCAGCGGCGAGATCGCCGGCTACCGCGAGCTGTTCGCCCGGCTCGACGACATTGAGGACTGCCACCGCCGCTACCAGGCGGGCGTGAGCCTGATCGAGCAGGGATTCGCGGCGAGCGCGAGGACCGCCGCGGCGCGCCTGCCCGAGCTGCTTGCGGCGATCGCGACGGGGGCGCTTGAGATGCTCGAGCGCGAGCCCCGCGAGCCCAAGCTGCTCAACTACGCGGGCGTCGCCTTCTATGAGCTGTGGAGCCTCGATGCGGCCAGCGCGATGTTCGAGGCCGCCAAGCGCCTCGATCCGCAACTGGAGCAGGTCGATCGCAATGTCGCCGCGCTTGCGCCGCGACGGCGCCGTTTGCGCGCCAGGCGCGCCGCGGCGCCGCTACACCCGGCGCTCAGAGAGCTTGCGAGCCGAGCGCTTGAGCTGGCGGCGCGGGCGCAGCCGGCCGAGGGTCTGCGCCTCAGCCTGTGCATGATCGTGCGCGACGAGCAGGAGATGTTGCCGCGCTGCCTGGCGGCCGTCGCCGACGCGGTCGATGAGATCGTGGTTGTGGACACCGGCTCAAGCGACGCCACCGTTGAGATCGCGCGCTCGTTTGGGGCGCGCGTGCTCTTCCACGAATGGACCGGCTCGTTTGCGCAGGCGCGCAACGTGTCCTTCGACGCGGTCGAGGGGGACTGGCTGATTTATTTGGACGCCGACGAGGTGCTCGTGGAGCAGGACATCCCGCTGCTGCGTTCGCTGACCGGGCGCACCTGGCGCGAGGCGTTCTACCTGTCGGAGACCAACTATACGGGCGATCTCGACGACGGCACGGCCGTCACGCACAACGCCCTGCGCGTATTTCGCAACCGGCCGGAGTATCGCTTCGAGGGACGCCTGCACGAGCAGATCGCGGGGCGCCTGCCGGGGTATTTGCCCGAGCGGCTGGAGGCGACCGGCGTGCGCGTCGAGCACTACGGCTATCTCGGCGCGGTGCGCAACGCTCGCGAGAAGTCGCGCCGCAATATCGAGCTGCTGCGCTTGCAGCAGGACGAAAGCCCGTCCACACCGTTCCTGCACTACAACCTCGGCTGCGAGTATGCGGCCGCTGCTCAGCCCGCCGCCGCGCTCGCCGAGTTCGAACGGGCGTGGTCGCTGCTGGAGGGCCTCTCCGATCGCGAAAGCTACGAGTTCGCGCCCTCCCTGACGAGTCGGATGGCGAAGGCGCTGCGCGCATGCGGACGTCCGCGGGACGCGATCGCGCACGCCGAGGCGGGGCTGGAGCGCTTCGACGGGTTCACCGACCTCGTCTTCGAGCAGGCGCTCGGCGCGATCGCGCTCGGGCAGCGGGAGCGCGCCGGCGAGTTGCTCGAGCAATGCATCGAGATGGGCGACGCGCCGCGCCGCTATACCGCCACGCTTGGCGCCGGCAGCTATCTCCCGAGGCTCCAGCTGGCCGAGTTGAAGCGCGCCTCGGGGGACTTCGGGGCGGCGAGCGCGCTGCTCGAGCGCTGTTTGCGCGAGCACCCGCGATTCATCGGCTCGGTGCTGCCCTATGCGAGCGTGCTGCTCGCCAGCGGGGCAGAGCCGGAGGAGGTTGTGGCGCGAGTCGAGCTGCACATGCCCGATCCAACGCCAGCCGCTCGCTTCATGCTGGGCACGGCGCTGTACGAGGCGGGCGCGACGGCGGCCGGGGAGGTTCAGTTCAGGGCGGTGCTCGAGCGCCAGCCGCACTCGGGTCGGGCGCGTGTGGCGCTCGGCGAGGCGTTGCTGGCGCAGCGACGCTACGGCGAGGCGGCCGAGGTGGCGTACCGGCTTTCCAACGACGATCCACTTGCCGTTATCGCGCGCAGGACAGAGCTGTTCGCGCGCATCGCCGACGGAGATACTGACGGCACCGAGGGCGCCCTCGCGCGCGCCCTCGCGGCCGGCATGCCGGAGTTTGAACTCGACCTGTTCGCGGTGTGGCTCGGGCTCCTTCGTGGCGAGGCGGACGCGGTCGAGCAGCACACATCATCGCTCCCCGAGCAGGCCGTGGCGTCGCTTGAGACGATGCTCGAGGCGCTGCTGCGAGTGCATGACTTCAAGAACTTCGAAGTGCTGCTCGGCGTGCTGGAGCGCACGCCGCTTGCCCCGCGCGAGCGAAGCGAGCTGCTTGCCGGCATGTACCTGCGGCGCGGCTTCCTGGCCTCCGCTGCACAGGAGTGGATGGCGGTGTGCGAGCGCGAGCCCGACGTCCGGGCGCTGCTCGGCCTCGCCCGTGTGGCTGCTGTCAGGAGTATGCCGCGTGAGATGGGCGAGTTCGCCACCGCCGCGCTGTCGCTCGATCCCGACAATGAGGAGGCTGCGAGTCTCCTCTCCCGGATCGATGCGAACCCGCAATAAAGTTTTTGTCAAAGACGCCGATCACTTGGGTACATATCAATCGCGAGGCGGCCCAGGGATAGGGTCGCGTCACACGTTTTCAGGGAGAAAACGCAATATGACCTCGCCGATCGTGCCATTTGGTGGCGCGCCCATTCCTCCGGGCTCGTCGCTTTCGCCATCACACATGGGGGATTTGACAGCTGATCCCGACGCGTTTCGGGCCGAGCTGTCGGTAAGCGATCGCTTACTGACAAGCGAGTCGGCCGCCGGCAGCCCGCCGCCGGAGGTGCTCGACGAGATCGCCGTCGCGGGCAGGATAAGCCGCGAGTTGCGCGAAACCGGACACGAAGTGCGCTTCTCCGAAGGTGTGGAAGGGCGCGTCGAGGTCGAGCTTGCGGATTGCGAGGGCAACAAGGTGAAGAGCATGTCGGTTTCAGAGGCGCTCCAGATCGCCGCGGGAAAGCCGCTGGGAGTGCTCAGCGGAAAACCGCCGGCATAGGCCTCCGATGTCATCGCTTTCAGTCAACGCCACGTCCGCTTCGCCGGTCGCCGTCTCAGGTCTGGCCTCCGGGCTCGATACAAGCTCGATCATCTCGGCCCTGATGGCCGTGGAACGCGAGCCGGTCACGCGGCTGACCGACGCTCAGGAAAAGCTGCAAGGGCAGCAGAAAGAGCTGGCGAGCGTTCAAAGCAGCCTCCAGCAGCTGGCGCTCGCGGCTTCCGAATTCAGCATGCCCTCGCTGTTCGAAACCTCTCAGGCGGTCACCTCCAGCGAACCCGCGCGGGTCAGCGCGGCCACCAGCGAGGGCGCCGCGATCGGCGGGTATGAGATCGAAGTCACCCAGTTGGCCGACTCGGCTCAGCGCACCTTCACCTTCACCAGCCCGGCGGCCGAAGACACGCTCACGATCGACGGCGTCAGCTTCATCGTGAAGGCGGGCGAGAGCGCCAAGGAATTTGCCAACGCGATCAACTCCGACAGCAGCGCGACGGTGTATGCGGCGGTGCTCGAAGGCAACACGCTGGTGCTGTCCACGCGGGCAACCGGCAACACGGGCGCGGAATTCATCAAGGTGAGCGATCCTGGCGGAGCGCTTCTCGAAAAGGAAGGCACGGCCAAGGAAGGCAAGGACGCGGAATACAAGCTCGACGGGGTCGCGGGAACCTCTGTGTCCAACACCGTCAGCAACGCGATTGCAGGCGTGACTCTGACCCTCGAGGGATTGACAACCACGGGTCCGGTGACAATTGACGTGCAGCCGCCGGGTGCCAGCGTGAGTGCCGTCGAAGCTCAGGTGCAGTCGTTCGTCAAGCTCTACAACTCGACGGTCGAAGCGATCCAAAAGCAGCTTGCCACCAAGCCGATCTCAAAACCGACCAGCGCCAGCGAATACGGCACTGGCACCCTGTTTGGCGACTTCGAACTGGAGAGTGTGCTCGCCGGTATGCGTCAGAGCATGTACGAACCGATAGCCGGGCTCTCCGCCGAAATGTCCAACCCGAGCGATATCGGCATCAGCACCGGCGCGGCCTCTGCCGGCGGAGCCTCTCAGGCATCTATCGAAGGACTGCTGACACTCAACTCCACGAAGCTCTCCGAAGCGATCAAGACGAATCCAGCAGGCGTGCAGCAGATGCTCCAGAAGTGGTCGCAGGGCTTGCAAACCACGCTCGAAAGCGTCGCTGGTCCCGGGGGCACGCTCGAAGCCAGGTCCAACGGCGACACGGCGCAGATCACCGAGCTGACAAGCCAGATCGCCACGATGAACGAAATGCTGCTCGTTCGCGAAAAAGCGCTGCAGGCCACCTATGCAGAGCTTGAAAGCGCGATATCGCGGAACACCTCGCAGGCAGACTGGCTGACCTCCCAGGAAGCCTCGCTGGTGGCCAGCAAGGCATGAGCAACCTCACCGCATCGCCGGCCGCCTACCGTCAGGGAGCGGTGCTCGCCGCGACTCCGGGCGAGCTGATCGTGATGCTCTACGACGGTGCGCGACGCTTCCTGCGCCAGGCGAACGTCGCGATGCGCGAGGGCCAGGTCGAGCGCGCGCACAACGCGCTGCGCCGGGCGGAGTTGATCCTCGCTCATCTCGACGGAGTCCTCGACTTCGACCAGGGCGAAGTGTCCGAGCGCCTGCACTCGATCTACCAGTTCTGTCTGGCTCACCTCAACGCCGCGCGCAACGACCAGGACCCGGCCAAGCTCGAAGAGGTCAGCGAGCTGCTGGGAGAGCTGCGCGAGGCCTGGTCGCAGGTGGCCGAGGAGATCGCCCGCACGTGAGCGACCAGGCGGCGGCACTGCACCCCTACGAGGCGATTCACGAGCACGCCGAGCTTGAACTCGAGCTGGCTGGTCGCGGAGACATCCAGCGTCTTGTCGAGCTGGGCGAGCAGTGGGAGCAGCTGACCCGCGAGTTGCCCGCCCGCCCGCCCGCCGCTGCCGCCCCGTTGTTGCGACGGGCGCGATTGGTCCACGAGCGCACCCGCGTGGAGCTGATTCGCTTGCGCGAGTCGCTGCTGGCGGAGATCGGCACGAATGCGCGGGCGCGTCGCGCCGCCGATGGCTATGCGAGCCAGCTGGCTCGCCGGCCGCGCTTGGATCGCAGTGCCTGAGGAAAGGTCCTAAAGACCCAGACAGACCGGCCGAATACCAGGGACGGTATATGGATCTGGTTGACTCGACCCAGCAATTGCTCGAGACCGCGATGCGCGGGTCCTGGCAGCGCCAGACGGCGCTGACGAGCAACATCGCCAACGCCGATACGCCCGGGTATAAACGCCAGGAAGTCAACTTCGAGTCTGAGTTGCAGAGCGCGATGAGCGGCGGCGAACCGCTGGATCAGGTGCAGTTCGCAACCGAAGTGCAGCCCGAAGAGGCCGGTCCCAACGGCACGAGCGTCAGCGTCGACGAAGAATCGGCGAAGCTCGCCGAAAACGGCCTCGACTACCAGGCGCTCGCACAGGTGCTGAGCGCGCGCAACAGCATCGTCAGCGCGGCCATCGGGGTCACACCGTGACCGCGACTCGGAGGCGCTGATGGGGCTCTTCGAAGCGATCGGCATCGCCGGCAGCGGCCTCACCGCCGAGCGCGTACGCATGGACGTGACCGCCGAGAATCTCGCCAACGCCGACACCACGAAGGCCGCGGGCGGACTTCCCTATCAGCGCCAGGAGGTCGAGCTCAAGCAGGCCGGCGAAGAGGGCTTCAGCAGCGCGCTGTCGGGTGCGATCAAGCAGGCGGAAAGCGGACCGCCCGCTGGCGGGGTTGAAGTGACGGGGGTCGTCAGCGACGCCACCCCCGACCAGCAGGTGTATGACCCGGGCAGTCCCGAAGCCGATGCTCAGGGGTACGTGAAGATGCCGAACATCAGCACCGTCACCGAAATGACCGACCTGATATCCGAGTCGCAGTCATACCAGTCCGACGTGACCGCGATGCAGACGGCCAAGTCGATGTTCACCGCGACGCTCGGGGTGCTCAAATGATCGTGCCGGCGATCGGCGGACTCGCGGGCGGCCTCTCCGAACGCGTCACAAACGGCGTTACCGGTCAGACCGGCAGCAGCCCGGCCGCGGGCGCCGAAGGCGTCGGCGGGCTTGAATCGACCGCCGGCCTCGGCGGGGCGAGCGGTGTAGGCGGCGCCGGCGCGAGCGCTGGCACAGCCGGCCTTGGGGGGCCAGGTGGCGCAGGCGGTGTTGAAGGAACCGGCGGCGTCGAAGGCGGTGCCGGGGGGTCGGGCGGGGGGTCGGGCAGCTTCGGTAGCGAGCTGTCCGAAGCGATCTCCTCGCTTGAAGGCACCCAGCTGAGCGCCGACAGCGCCGCCCAGTCGCTCGCCGCGGGCACCGCCAAGGACCCCGAGAGCGCGGTGGTGACCGTCGAGGACGCCCAGATGGCGATGGATATGGCCGCACAGCTGCGCACAAAGGCGGCGGAAGCGGCCCAGAGCATCTTCCAAACGCAGGTCTAGCCGATGCCGATCTCCCAGCTTGCGTCGCGGCTAACCACTCGCGGATGGCTCATCGCGGGCGGCTTCGCGGTGGGCGCGATCCTCTTCATATACCTGTTCCTGCACATGGTGTCCCAACCGAGCTACTCAACGCTCGCGAGTGGCCTGGAACCGGCCCAAACCGGCAAGATGACGAGCGCGCTCAGCGAGCACGGCATCAACTATCAGCTGCAAAACAACGGCACCGCCCTTGCGGTGCAATCCAATCAGACGGCGCAGGCGCGTGTCGCGCTGGCCGGCTCGGGGTTGCTGGACAACACTCAGCCGGGTTTTTCTCTGTTTGAAAAACAGAACCTTGGCGAAAGCAACTTCCAGCAGCAGGTCACCTATCAGCGCGCGCTGCAGGGGCAGCTGGAGCAGACGATCGACGCGGTGCAGGGCGTGTCCGGCGCACAGGTCGAGCTGGTGCTGCCAAGTTCTCAGAGCCAGGTGTTCGGCGAAAATCAGAGCAGCTCCTCCGCCGCCGTGCTGCTGTCCGGGACCACCTCGCTGCCCCCAACCTCGGTGCAGGGGATCGCCCAGTTGGTCAGCTCGAGCGTTCCCGGGCTGGCGCTGAGCAAAGTCACGATCACCGGAGCTTCCGGTCAATTGCTCTGGCCGCAAGCTGCCGGCAGCGCCGGGGGCGCCGGCAACAGCGTGCAGGAAACCGAGCAGCGCTACGACCAGAGCATGGCGGCGAGCCTGGACTCGGTGCTGGCCCAAACCCTTGGCCCGGGCAAGGCGCAGGTGCTGGTGTACGCGAACATGAACGTCAACCAAACCACCCAGGAACAGCTCACATATGGCAAGGCGGGCGTGCCGTTGCAGCAGAGCAAGGATCTGGAGACACTCACCGGCAGCGGGTCGGGCGCTGGTGGAGCGACCGGCACCGCCAACCTCCCGACCGGGACAAGCACCGGCGGGAAGTCCAATTACAAGCACGAAACAACCAGCAGCACACTCGGCGTGAGCAAGACGGTCACCCATTCCACGATCGCTCCCGGCACGGTGGAAAGTCAGCACGTGTCGGTACTGCTCGACCACTCCGTTCCAGCCGCGTCCATATCGGCGATCCGCGAAGCGATCACCAACGCCGCCGGCATCCAAACCAAGCGCGGCGACACGATCTCGATCGGCCAGCTCGCTTTCGCCAAGACGCCCGAAGCCAGCGCTAGCTCGACCAGCAGCATGCTCGGCTACGCCAAGTACGCCCTGCTCGGCATCGGTGCGCTCGTGTTCATGTTCTTCACGACCCGCTCGCTGCGCCGGCGAGAAAACGACACGATCGTCGAGGAGCCGGTGTGGTTGCGCGAGCTGGAAGCACCGATGCGCCTATCGGAGCTGCAGCGGGAGAGCGCCGCCAGGCCGGTTCCCGCGATGGCGGGAGTAGCCCCGTCGGGTGGCAACGGCAACGGCAACGGGAACGGGAACGGGAACGGGAACGGGAACGGG
>DATNKN010000012.1:0-3008 GCA_035603375.1 Solirubrobacteraceae bacterium | reverse complement strand
CGACATAGGCTTCGGAGTGGTTGTAGGCGAGGATCGCGGCACGCAGATTGTTGGAGGCGCCCGCGGCATGTAGATAGCGCGCGGCGGCGAAGATCGCGTCGACCGGGTTGTAGGGATCGGCGTAGCCTGCGTTTACGGCGTCTACGCCGTACTGCAACCAGGTTTCGGGCATGAACTGCATCCAGCCGACCGCCCCCGCGGTCGAGACGGACAGGTCGGTGCCAAAGTCGGTCTCGACTTCGTTGATTGCAGCCAACACGGGCCAGGGCACGCCGTACTGGACTGCTGCAGCCTGATAGATGGGCAGCAGGTACAGCGGGATCCGGTAGAAGTCGAGCGCCTGAGTCGATGCCGCGGATTCGGCGATCAGCGCCGCGAGCGCGCTCGATTGCGCGGCCGCGAGCTGCGGTGGCGGAGCAATGTTGCCCGAGCCGTTGGCGGCGGGCGTCGTCGGCGCCGCGGCCGGCGTCGTCGCGGTCGGCGCGTTCGCTTCGCTCTTGGTCGTCTGCTGTGTTCGCTGAACGACCACTTTCGGCGCATTCGCGGGCGGACGCGCGGCTTCGGTGGTGGTCGGAGCGCTCGCCGGTGCGGTCGCAGTGGGCGCGGTCGCAGTGGGCGTGCTTGCAGCCGGAGATCCGCTCGCCGGCGCCGTCGTGGTGGGCGTGCTCGTCGTCGTGGCCGGCGGCGTGGTCGTGCCCGTCGGGGCGGTGCTGGTCGTGGTTGTCTGCGCCGGTGCTTCGGAAGCGGGCGTGGTCGATGTCCCCGAAGGCGGCGTCGAGGAACTCGACGGTTCGGCCGCCACGGCCCCACCCACGAGCGGACCGCCGAGGCCGACGGCCGTCAGGCCACCGCCCGCGAGCGCTGAGACGAACGCGCGGCGCACCCAGAAACGTGCGCCGTTCACGCCTGACATGCTCGGCCCCTGCTCATAGTTTTTCGGTCCCGTGGTCGTGGTAGAGCAGGACGCCGCACCAGGCGGGCGCCCCCTTGACCCTATTCATATCGGCAGGGAACCACACCTTGGTAAAGGATTCGTAATCGGAGCCGTAACTGGGGGGTGAAATCGTGTCCAGGCGCATGTAGGTTCTCTTGGAGCGTCTCCCAAGGGATCGGCACGCCAACCGCCCACCTTGAAAGAGGTCCATAGCGGCAGAGCGGCTGCACTGTATAGATGGGCGAGGCGTCAGCCCCGAACTTGGCCGAATTGGCCTACTTGGGGCAATTTGCGCACGCTCGCTTGCAAAAGCCGGTACCCTTGGCCCCATGGAAGCCATCTTCTCGTTCCTGCAGGTGGTCATCGCGGTCGTGGTGATTCTGCTCGTGCTGATGCACTCCGGCAAGGATTCGGGCCTCTCGGGCGCGTTTGGCGTCGGCAGCGGTCAGGGCCGGCTCGGCGGCGGCTCGATGGTCGAGCGCAACCTCAACCGCTGGACAGTGTTCTTCGCGATCCTTTTCGCGTTGAACACGATCCTCCTGCTTAAGAAACCCTGGTAGAGGCGTCTTCCAGCACCTTGAGGCGATCGAGAATCGCAAGCGCCTCGGCCCGTAGCGTCGCGTTGACGGCCTCGAAGTCCTCGCCAGAGAGCTTGCCGGTGCGATAGTCGAGTTCGGCGTCACGGATCTCCCGGTACTTGGCCTCGCGTGCCGCCTTCAGATCCTCCTGCCGCGGCGTCTCGGGCTCGGTGGGCTCGCCTGTGCCCTCTTGGGTGCGGGCCGCAAGCAGCGGGCGGCTCACCACCGCGATCACCGCCGCCAGCAGGAGCAGCGTGAGCAGGGCGACCGCGACGCTCAAGCGCGCGCCAAGCCCTCGGCTGTGCGTGTGCGCGCCAACACGCGAACACGACGACGCACCACGCTCGGCGCGGGCCACAGTGCGATCAAGCCCCCGCCTGCCACGATCAGCCCACCGATCCAGATCCACATCACAAGCGGCGAGACGATCAAGTGGAATTCGGCGGGCGGCGGCGCCTTCAGGTATTCGCGCTCCATCACCGCGAGCGCGATCATGCCCTCGTCGGGACGCACCAGCGGGATCGTTTTGTTGCCGATTTCGACGATCCGCTTGAGACGAGGAGTGTCGATCGCGGGCGCGATCGCGCTCCAAACGTCGCGTGTGACACCAGCGTTCATGCTCACCTGGCTTACCGGCTGGCCGCCGATCAGATGGCCAACCGAGCCCTGCGACGGTTCGCCGGAGTCGTAGAAGTCCTCCGCGGGCGTCAGCGTCGCCACGTACTTGCCGTGCTTGCTCACGTCCAACACCGCCCCGATGCTCATCGTGGAGCCGGTGTGGGCCGGATCGTAGCGGGGCGTGATCGCGGCGGTGGGACGCACGTAGCGCACCGTGTAGGCACCAACTTTGGTGGACTGGCCCGGCGAGAGGCTCAGCTCGGAGGCGTGCTGGAAAGACGAGGAGGCGGCGATGCCCACGAACAGCACCGCGATGCCGACATGCACGATGTAGCCGCCGTAGCGTCTGCGGTTGCGCGTCACGAGCGCAAACAGCGCAAGCGGCGCCGGTTCGCCCGCGACCGCGCGGCGCGCGCGCGTACCACGAAAGTACTCCTGGCCAATGCTCCCGAGCACAAACGCCGCGCAGCAGAACATCGCGAGCGCCAACGGTTTGCCGGCAGCAATGCCGGTGGCGAGCAATGTCACCAGCACGATCAGCGCGAAGGACACCGGCACGATGAAGTTGCGACGCGCGTTGGCGAGCGTCGCCTTGCGCCAGGCAATTACCGGTCCGATCCCGCTGAGCAGCACGAGGATCAGCGCTAGCGGCACCGTGTAGCGGTCGAACCAGGGCGGCCCAACCGATGCCTCGTGGCCCGTCAGCGCCTCGGAGATGAGCGGGAAGTAGGTGCCCCAGAAGATCACGAAGCACAGGCCTACGAGCACGATGTTGTTGGCGAGAAAGATCGACTCGCGCGAGAGCAGCGAGTCGAGACGATGCTCGCTGCACAGCATCTCCCGGCGCGAGGTCACAAGGTATATGGAGCTGAGGATCA
>DATNKN010000005.1:0-5215 GCA_035603375.1 Solirubrobacteraceae bacterium | reverse complement strand
GAGTTGCGTGCGCTGCGTGCGGGTCCCGCGGTGTTCTATGACGCCGCCGAGCCGCAAATGCGCGAGGGTAGCTCGCGCTTTGCTTGGCGTGGGTACGAGGTCGAGCTGATGGTGGCGGGTGCCCACAACGCGCTCAACGCCACCGGTGCTCTGGAGGCAGCGCGGCTGGCCGGTGTGGGGGAGCGGGCCGCGGTCGCAAGCCTCGCGGGCTTTCGGGGAGCGGCGCGGCGCTTTCAACGAGTCGGGCAAACCGCTCGCGGTGCGGTCGTGATCGACGACTACGCCCACCATCCCAGCGAGGTGGCAGCCACGCTGAGCGCGGCGCGCACGCTCCAGCCGCAACGACTGGTCGCGGTGTTCCAGCCACACCTGTACTCGCGCACGGCGATGTTCGCACGCGAGTTCGGTGCGGCCCTGGCGCGCGCGGATGCAGTCGCTGTGCTTGAGGTGTACCCGGCGCGTGAGCGTGCCGAGGACCATCCCGGTGTGAGCGGCCTGCGGGTTGCGCGCGCCGCCAGCGAGCGGGCGGGTGGACGGCCCGTATTTTGGCTGCCGACATTCGAGGCCGCGCATGCAGTGCTCAGTGCGCTGCTCAGAGCCGGTGACCTGTGCGTGGCGATGGGTGCCGGAAACGTCGACACGCTTGCGCGATGCCTGGTGGATGGCAGCGGTGTCTAGGGACACGCCAAGGACCGCGCCATCGATCGTGCAGCGCGATTTCCCGCTCGCGCGCATGGCGACGATTCGCACCGGCGGGAGCGCCGAGTATTTCGCGCGTGCTGGAAGCAATGCTCAGTTGCGCGAGCTGCTCGTCTGGGCACGCGCGATAGAGGCTCCCGTACACGTGGTGGGGTCGGGTTCGAACCTGCTGATCGCCGACGAGGGTGTCGCCGGTCTGGTGCTCAAGCTCGACCGCAAGCTGGCGCTGATCCAGCACGAGGGCACGCGCATCGTGTGCGGCGGCGGTGCTCGGCTACCTTCGGTTGCCGCCCGCGCGGCCCAGGCGGGGCTGTCGGGGATCGAATTCGCCGTCAACATCCCCGGCAGCGTTGGTGGCGCGGTACGGATGAACGCGAACGCCTACGGCGGCCAGCTGGCCGACACCCTGGAGTGGGTGGATGTCGTCAGCGCCGACGGCATCGACCGCCGCACACCGGCTCAACTGGGGTTCGGCTATCGCCGCTCCGATCTAACCGGTGGGGAGGTTGTGGCGCGCGCTTCGTTTCTGCTCGCTGCGGCCGACGCCGACACGGTCAAGGCGACGCTCTCGCGGATGCGCACCCAACGTCATGAAGCGCAGCCGCAGGGGATCAAGACATTTGGCTCCACGTTCAAGAACCCCGAGGGGGATCCGCGCGCGCAAGGTCGTACTGCCGGGCTGCTGTTGGCCGAGGCCGGCTGCAACGGGCTGAGCGTCGGCGGAGCGCGCTTTGCGCCCAAGCACGCCAATTTTGTCGAGAACATGGGCAGCGCCACGACCGCGGATGTGCTGGCGCTGATGGACGAGGGCCGCCGGCGCGTGATTGAGCGTTTTGGTGTGGAGCTTCAGCCCGAGGTTCAAACGCTTGGAGTCGTGCGCTTTCCCTGGGAGTCGTAGCGCTCAGCCGCCTGGGAGAGGATCGCGAGCATTGCAGGCGTGGCTGGACTCAAGCGGGCGTCGCTTGGCGCCGCGGCGATCACTTGGCGCACCGGCGGTCGCGGCGAGAGCGCGCGGATGACGATGTCCTCGCGCACGATCGACAACGCAAGCTCGGGGATCAGCGCGACGCCGACGCCGGCCGCCACGAGTCCCTGAACAGTTTGATAGTCGTCGCTTTCAAACGACACGTTCGGCTCGAAACCGGCCGCGTGACAGGATCGCACTACGTGACGCGCGCACGGACTGGAGCGTGAGGTTTGTACCCAAGCCTCGCCGTGCAACTCCTCCAGGCGCAACCCTTCCTTCACCGCCAGCGGATGCTCGCGTGGCAGTGCGAGATACATGGGGTCTTGCAGCAACTCCACGCGGTTGAGGTCCTCGACATCCGTGTCGGGTTCGTCGAACTCGAACAGCAGCGCCAGATCGAACTCGCCGGCTCGTAGTCGGGGCGCGATCTCCTCCGGCTCGCCCTCGGCGAGCGTCAGCTCGATGTCCGGGTAGTCAGAGCGGAAAGTCGCTATTGCGAGCGGCATCAGCGTCGCGCCAGCCGTCGGAAACGACGCCATCCGCAGCCTGCCCGCGCGCAATCCGGCAATCGCCGAAAGCTCCGCCTCGGCGGCCTCCAGGCGGGCGAGAATGCCTTCGGCGTGCTCGACCAATGCACTGCCAGCCGGTGTCACCCGTACGCCGCGAGGATGACGCTCGAGCAGCGTCATACCGGTTTCGGCCTCAAGGGTGGCGATCTGTTGGGAGACCGCGGACTGGGTGTACGAAAGCGAGTCGGCCGCGCCCGAGAACGAGCCGCGTGCGGCGACCTCGACCAGCACCTTCAGGCGAGCGACGTTGAGCATTAGTTGTCCTTATAGCTCAGATTATGAATTTCACTGGTGCTGATGGCAGGAGAGTGCCAACCTGTGATCGAAGCCCAATCCGGATCGTGACGCAAGACGATCTTCCTCAACCGCAACATCAACCGCAACAGGAGCCCGGCGATCCTGCGGGAGCCCGGCGAAAGACACAAGAGAAAAGAGCCATCATGTCCGCCAACATCATCATCTCCTACGACGGAACAAACAACGAGGACGACGCCGTCGCCCTCGGCCGGCTGTTCGCAAGCGCGGGCGCGGATGTCTCGCTCGCCTACGTGCGTCACGCTTCCGAAGCTGAGACCAGCCGTGAGATCCTCGCCCAGCACGAGGCCGAAGAGCTGCTCGTGCGCGGCGCAGAGTTGCTGGGCGACAGCGACGCATCTCGCTATGTCGTCACCGACCGCTCCACACCGCAGGGCCTGAGCACGCTTGCCGCCAAGATCGAGGCCGACGCGATCGTGTTCTGCTCGGACTCCCACACCGCGAAGGGTCACATCGCCGTCGGCAACTCTGCCGCGCGGCTGCTGAACGGCGGCAGCTTCGCGGTAGCGATCGCGCCCGCCGGGTTCGCCCAGAGCGAGACCCCGCAGATACACAAGGTGGGGGTCGTCGGCGACGGTAGTGCTCAGACCACCGCCGCTGCGCTCGCCCGGTCACTCGGCGCCGAGCTGGGCGCTCCGGGGGAGCAGAACTCTGACCTGCTGGTGGTCGGTTCGCGCCCCGAGGCTCAGGATGGACGTGTCTCGCTCAGCGCCGCCAGCGAGAACCTGATCGAGATCGCAACCTCCCCGGTACTGGTCGTGCCGCGAGGCAAGGCGCTCGCCTTCGACGGCACAACCGTCGCGGTGTAGCGAGGTTCGCGGAGCCCGGCCGCGCGGAGGGGAGGCCGCGCGGCCGCCGTGGGCTCCTCACCGGGAGTCGCGGTTCACTCGCCGCGCCCGCACGTAATGGGTCAGCGCTTGGGCGAAGTCGAGCGAGCCGCCGATCAAATGGCCGACCGGGCCGGTCCACAACCATCTCTCAAGCTGAGCTATGCGGCCAGGGGGTGTGGGCATGGGGCGGCACGGTATCGTGGCAGCCATGCCGACTGCGTTGATCACCACCGTCACGGAGCTGCCCGAGTCACGGGTGCGTGTGCAGGTACAGGTGCCGCCAGGCGAGATCGAAGCTCGGCTGGAGCGCAAGGCTCGCCAGCTCGGGCGCGAAATGAGACTGCCCGGCTTTCGCCGCGGCAAGGTACCGGCGCCTCTGGTGATCCAAAAGATGGGCCGCGAGGTTGTGCTCGAGGAAGCTGTCCGCGACACACTCGGAAACTGGTATGCCGACGCGATCGAGACGGCCGGCATCGTCCCCGTCGGCGATCCGCAGTTGGATCTCGCCGACCTCCCGGAGCACGGCGCGGCGCTTGAGTTCTCGATCGAAATAGGGGTGCTGCCAGCGGCGACGCTCGGTCACTACAAGGGCCTTGAGGTTGGTCGTCGCGAGGTCGCGATCGACGAGGAGGAGCTGCGACGCGAGATCGACGGGTTGCGCGAGCGCCTCGCTCGCCTGGACACCGTCGAGCAGCCGGCGGCAAGCGGTGGCTTCGTGGTGGTCGATTACGAGGGCTCGATCGACGGCGAGCCCTTCAAAGGTGGCGAAGGACGCGACCAGCTGATCGAGCTGGGCTCCGGCAACCTGATTCCCGGCTTCGAGGAGGGTCTCGAAGGCGCAAGCGCGGGAGAGACGCGCACAATCGAACTGTCCTTCCCCGGCGACTATGCAAACCCGGAGCTGGCCGGCAGGGGCGCCTCCTTCGAGGTGACCGTCAAGGAGGTCAAGCACAGGCAGCTACCCGAGGTCGACGAGGACTTCGCGGTGGACATGGGCTTCGACTCGGTGGGAGAGCTGACCGAGGACATACGCACGCGTCTCGGCGATGCCGACACCAAGCGCGTGGAGGCCGAGTTTCGCGAGGCCGCGCTCGACGCTGTGGTCGCCGGCGCCCAGATCGAAACGCCCGACACGCTCGTGCGCGCGAAGGCTCGGGAGATGTGGGACCGGATGTTGCACTCGCTCTCCCATCGCGGCATAACGCGTGAGGCCTATCTGAAGATCACCGGGCGCGAGGAGGAGGATCTGATCGACGAGCTCGCGCCCGAGGCCGCGCAATCGCTGCGACGCGAAGCGGTGATCGCCGCGGTCGTCGCGGCCGAGCAGATCGTTCCCAGCGACGAGGACCTGCTCGAGGTCCTGGAGCCCACGGCTGAGCGCGAGGGAATGGAGCCCGAGAAGCTACGCGAGGAGCTGCGCGAGTCGGGGCGCCTGGAGGACATTCGCGAGGATCTCGCCGCGCGTCAGGCGGTCGAGCTGATCGCCGCGCAAGCCAAGCCGATCTCGATCGAGCAGGCGCAGGCGCGCGAGAAGCTGTGGACACCCGAGTCCGAGGGGGATGAGGCCGCCGCCGAGCCCGCGGCGGCGAGACTGTGGACACCGGACCGCTAGCCTTGAAGTGCCCTGAGCGAGAATGTTCTGAAGGAATCCGGCCCGTGAAGCGAAACTGAAGCGAGGATCATGAGCCCACTTGTACCGATGGTGGTCGAGCAGACCTCGCGAGGCGAGCGAGCATTCGACATCTACAGCCGCTTGCTCAACGAGCGGATCATCTTCCTGGGAACCCCCGTGGACGACCAGATCGCCAACCTGATCGTCGCCCAGCTGCTGCACC